>JAOZJV010000140.1 GCA_029935695.1 Candidatus Krumholzibacteriia bacterium
AGATGATGATTATGGTTGCTCGATGGAAAATTTTAAAAATGGCGGTAAAAAACTGCAGGGAAGGCTGTTTAAATTAATTGGTGGTGGATTACGGTAAAGGCCGTTATTTGACATACTCTCCCAGATGATCTAGGATGCTCTGACAACGGAATGTCAATAAGTGGCATTCCCCTAGAACTATAGTGTCAGGATTGTTTCTGGAGGGGGACACTCATGAACCATTGTGCTATTTTTCCCGTAGTGAAAAATCTGATCAGGAAGCCCGCTTTTTTGTGCGGGCTTTTTCTTTGTTGTCTGATGCTGACTGTGCCATGGAATGCACCGGCGCAGGAGGTTTCTTCGCAGGAAGTGAATCAGGGTTTCGACTTCTCAAAACCACATCTGCAATTTAAACCTCGGGAAAACCGCCTTCGTCTGGAAAGGGAAAAGTATCGCTCATTTGAGGAATCAAAGAGCCGGGGTGACGATGTTGAGTTGGGCGGATCAAATGAATCCAGCGTGGCGGTGAACCCCCAGAACCCGATGAATATTGCCTACGCCTCCTGCGTGGAGCTTCGGGTTTCCAACGATGGTGGGGTCACATTTGAGGCCGCAGTTCCGGGGATTTACCCCCCCACTCACTCCCTCGCTGGCGACCCCGTGGTTGTTTTTGACAGCGAAGGACGTTTGTTCTGGCAGTTTCTAGGTTGGAGGAATGATGGTGTTGGGTTGGACATATTATTTGCCCAATGCGATCCTTCCACCGGTGAAATTCAGGCTGGGTATCCCGTCTGCATTTCGGAACAAGCAGGGGTGCCTGGTTATCAGGGGCACTTTAATGATAAACCCTGGATGGTGGTTGATACTTGGGACGGAAGCCCGTCTCAGAACAATTTGTACATTGCCTGGACTGATTTTCCCGGCTCAGGAACTATCGTCTATGCCTCCCGTTCTGAAGACCAGGGGCTTACCTGGTCGAATCGGGTTCAATTGACATACACTTCAACCGTATTTGATTGGCCTGTGCATTTGGCTGTTGCCAGCAACGGTGATATTTATTGTGCCGAACACTATGGCACCAATTCAACATCCAAAATCAAAATGTACCGTTCTTCAAACGGGGGCTCGTCCTACACCCCTGTGGGCAATCCATATCCCAATGGCATGGCTTATCTCGGCACCAATTATCAAGGGTCCACTTCCACATATGCAGCGGATTTCTGGTTTCAAGGCAGCTTCCAACCGTGGATATTACCCGATCCGGCAGATCCATCCACACTGTGCGTGGTGGCTTGCGCCGATCCTGTAGGTTCTATTGGCAGTGGTGATGATGGTAATATTTATAGTGTCCGCTCCACCGATTATGGCCAAACCTGGTCATCTCGCCAGCGTGTAGACTCTGATCCTGACAACTTCCTGCAGGTGTATCCTACTGCAACAGTGGATTCCCAAAGCGGTCATATTGCGGTGACTTGGTATGATACCCGGGAAGAAAATTTCAATGACAGCAACAATTACCTTCTGAACACTTATGCCGCTGTCAGCTTAGATGGTGGGCTGACTTTTGAACCGGATTTCCGCATTGATGATGAACCCTTTGATCCCGATGCGGGGGCCCCATGCCGGTTTGATTGTGGTGCCACTTTTAACGGGTGTTGGGTGGCTGATTCCGGTGTGGCATTTGCAGCCGGACAACAATTGTGTTTCTGGGATGGAAGTGTTTGGTCTTCCATGGATCCGGGACCTGATTTTGATATTTATGGGGTATGGGGTTCGGCTGAAGATTCAGTTTGGATCACAGGGGAATCCGGCCTGATGTATTTCTATAATGGGGTGACCTGGCAATCGCAAAACAACGGTGTTTATTCAAACCTGGCCGGGATCAATGGTCGCTCTGCCGAAGATGTTTTTGCCGTGGGTGATGATGGAGTGATTATCCATTGGGATGGATCATCCTGGTCAACTCAGGCATCAGGCACCAGCGAAGACCTTTGGCAAGTGCACGCTGCTGCCGAAGGGTCGGTGTGGGCAGTGGGTGCTGCAGGAACAGTTCTCAGAAATTCCGGCGCTGGCTGGGAGTCGGTTACATCCATCGAATCGGGAGAACTGTTGCTTGGGGTTTGGGCCATGACCGATGATCAAGTGTGGGTTACAGGGGTCGGCGGTGTGATTTACCGATGGGACGGCTCCCAGTGGATAACAATGGATGTTGGGGGATGGTATTTTACCTCAATCTGGGGTACTTCCCGGAACAGCGTGTATTTTGGGGGTTGGGCACAAACCCAACATTGGAATGGTTCTGAATTCACGGATATGTCCTTTTCAGATCATATGAAAAATGGAATATACGGCAATTCAGACAGCCATATTTTCTCCGTTGGAGTCAATGGAACCATCGGACATTATGATGGTACCAGCTGGCAGCTCCAGGATAACCCAGGCCAATCGGATCATCCAACCCTGCGCATTGGCGAGTACAACGGCATCGCAGCCAGCGGTGTGGTTGCCGTCACCACCTGGACCGGCAACACCTGGAATGACCAAAACGAAGCGGTTGATCAGCAATCCTTATTTGATACTTTGCCCCTGGGGGCGGATCTGAGTTCCGTACCTATCGAAGAATCCACTTCCCTGGTTTTCCTCGAACCGGGAAAACCCAACCCTTTCCGCTGGGTTACGAATTTTTCATTCTCCCTGCCCAGAAGCCAGACTGTCGTTTGTGGGGTTTATGATGTGCGTGGCCATTTGGTCAGGAAACTCCAGAATGCTTTTCAGACTGAAGGGCGCCACAACCTGACCTGGGATGGACGCGATGCCACGGGTGGAACAGTGAGTGCGGGGACATATTTCCTGCGCCTGGAAACTGGTGGTCAGATGCACACTCAAAAATTGACATTGGTTCACTGATTTCCGGGTGGGACCACGGGTAAAATTCGGGCCATGCGCAATAGTGCATGGCCTGAATTTTTGGCTGTCTCTCACTGAAGACAATCATTGACTTGTTGATGCTCGTCTTTCACTTTTCTGTTGAGAATCTAACAACCTGATTGTTGTCCTTCTTAACGGAGAAGCTCCCATGAACAAGAGATCAATGCTGCTGGCAACCATGCTGGTTTCTGTCCTTCTGACCGGCCTGTCGGCCACCGCTGCTTTTGCTTCGAGCGACCTGGAATCCATCGTCGAGGTGCAGATGTACAACCGCGCCATTCACATCATGGCCATGCTGTTGATTGGTTTCGGCTTCCTCATGGTCTTTGTGCGCGGATATGGTCTTTCGGCCCTGACTGCCACCTATCTTATGGTGGCCACGTCCATCCCCGGATATTTTCTGATCAAAACGAGCGGACTGCTCGGGCATGCTCCATCGGGAGTGGAGGGCCTGATTCTGACGGAATTTGCCGCCGCCAGTTTGTTGATCTGCGCTGGCGCTGTGCTCGGTCGTTTGAAGATGTGGCAATACATGGTTCTGGCCGTGCTGTTTCTGCCGGCCTACATGCTGAACGAATGGATCCTGCTGGAAGGTGGCTGGGGCCTGGTGGCTCCCGGTGCTTTTGTGGACACTGGCGGCTCTATTGTGATCCATGCTTTTGGAGCGCTGTTTGGTTTGGGTGTGGCCATCAGCATGACCACCCGCAAGGATCAGGATGTGCCCGTGGAGAGCGACTTCACCAGCGATCGTTTTTCTCTGCTGGGCAGCATGGTGCTGTGGGTTTTCTGGCCCAGTTTCTGCGCCGCCCTGGTGGCTCCGGAAATGATCCCATCCACGGTGATGAATGTTGTTTTTGCTCTCTGTGGTTCGACCCTGCTGACCTACTTCGCCACAATCATGCTGCGCCGGGGAATTGACGCGGCGGATATTGCCAACGCCACCCTGGCCGGTGGTGTGGCCATTGGCTCCACCTGCGACAAGGTTTCGCTGCCGGTGGCTTTTGCCATTGGCGCGGTGGCCGGATTTGCATCCACTTTCGGTTTTGCCGTGATCCAGGAAAAACTGCAGAAGGTGATGCGCCTGGTGGATACCTGTGGTGTGTCGAACCTGCATGGGATTCCCGGTTTGCTGGGTGGGTTGGCGGCTCTGGTTTTTGTCGGTGGCATTGACAAGGGCGCTCAGTGGTCCGGTATCGGAATCACCGTGGGCGTGGCTCTGGTGGCAGGTCTTGTGGCTGGAAAAGTTTTGTCCCTTACGGGGCAGCGGGAATTGTCTTATCAGGACTCTGAGGAATTTCCTGACTGATTGGCGGCCGCAATCCATGACTCTTAAAAGCAAAGGCCTTCTGCTCCAATGGAACGGAAGGCCTTGCTCTTTTCACTCTCTTTATCTGTAAAGAGCCTTAATGGAATCCAGGGATTCACTGGCTGTGGGGACAATTCCCTCACCAATACAAATATCAAAGTTGTAACAGAATTCAGGAGCCATCATACTGCCCCACTCAATGGGCATATGGGCGACGAATGCACCACCGGCACCCCAGGAGAACCATCCGGCACAAGACCCGGAAGGCGCACTCAGGATACTCATGTATCCCGCAGGAAGATTTTCATGAACTCCGTGGGATGAGTAGCTCCAGTATTGGAGGCTGGAGATATCCACACCATCGAGCAGGCAGCTGTAGGGATCATCAAAGGTGATGTCATCTTCGCCATCTGAGATTACTGGCGTGAATCCCCCTGGCCAGGCCATCAGTTCGTTGTATTGGCCAAAAAGATTGGCGGTGATGAAGCTGCAACAACCACCAGCGAACATGTAGTCTTCAAATTTCACCCGATTGCTCTCAATATTTTCGTAAAAATAATCGGGTTGCTGACCAGCAGTGATAATTTTGTCGTAGGCGCTGAAATCATGATCGGCAATGGAGCTGCTGGATATGATGTCATACGGAATACCGGATTCGTTGAGAATATCAACATGGGTATTGTAACCCCAGCCCAACTGATCCTGAATCAGGAGTATTTGACCAGGCAGGTCGTCGCTCCAACGGACTTCGGCTTGGGGAATATTCATGTCGGTGTGATCGATACTGGTGGCCATGGCCGTGGTTGCCATGACGGTGATGAACAGGGTAATCAGCAGGTTCTTGATCATGATGGTCTCCCTCCATACAATCTTGAGTGTTGAACATAGGATCAGTGCCAAATCTGCACTGAGGCTGATCATACCATTTTTCAATTACTTGAAACAGGAGAAATTCATGGGCTGACCTGTGCAACACGAGGCCATACAAAAGTCTTTTTGAACAACAGGATTGTCACCTTAACCTGCAGATGATTCGCATCCAGGAGGGAGAATTCAGGAGATGCGGATTTGCCCCTGCGATGGGAATAGAAATTTCCATCGTGCCAGGAATCTTCACCATCAAATTGATAATCGGTGATGATCTCGAGGTCCAACAACGGACGGCATCTCAGTGATTCATCTTTGTTGTTAATATCAAGAGGTGGTTCAGGCTGATCTGCTGAAGATTTCAGCCAGATTATTTTCCCGCAATAACCACCATCGCAGGGATAAATTCCGATTTTTTCAGCAGCCTCATCATCGCGCTCAATAAGCCACACCCCAACGATGTCATCTGATTCGACCGCCTCAGCTATGCTGCTGGATATGACAAACAGCAAGCACAGGAAACTGACCATGAAAGGAAACAGGGAGATCCGCCACGAAGAGGATTCAGGCAGGGGCTGGGGGTTAGCTTGTGCCAGGAGTTTCTTCTTCTTCGTCTTCAAATTCCTGATCTTCATCAACCTCAGGCAAAACTTCAACAGCATTGCCGAATTCATCGATGACGATCACAGGCTCAGCAACTTCTTCGCCAGCTTCAATGGCAGCCTTACGTTCGGCTTTGGCCAGACGTTTGGCTTCTTTCTTCTTCTTCTTATCAAGTTCCTTGCGGCGTTTTTCAAATGAAAAATGATTTTTCGCCAAGAGAATCAGCCTTCCATCGGTGTAATAAAAAGGGAGGCCCCGCCTCCAGGCGGAAGCGGGGCCTCATATGGCATAATGCCAAAGTGGGTTACCCCGGATTTACCAACGGCCTCCGCCGCCGCCGCCGCCGCCGCCGTAGCCGCCGCCACCGCCGCCACCGCCGCCACCGCGAGGACGATCCTGCGCTTCGTTCACACGAAGGGCCCGGCCACCCAATTCCTTGCCATCAAGGGCCTGGATCATGTTCTGCAGGTCGCCATCTTCGATTTCGACGAAGCCGAAGCCACGGGGGCGTCCGGTCTCGCGGTCGTTGATCAAAGCAACACTGTGCACGGTACCGTGCTGGCTGAACATTTCAGTAACATCGTCTTCGGTGACGCTGAAGGGCAGGTTGCCCACGTACAATTTCTTCACGTTCTTCACTCCAAATGCCGGATGTCCGGCTTAACTAAGCGATCAGAGGCTCCGGTTATCTCCAGACTAACCTCTTGCGCTTCAAACAGGCCCGGCCGTTGCCGAGCCCTTTCTTGGTGTTGTATCACTGCCATGAAAATACCCGCCGCTCTCATTGCGGCGGTCAAATCAAGCCTTATTGGGTCCGCAGATATCAAAAAGATCTCTGCAGGAACAGCGATTCAACTCTGGAAATGTAATTCCGGAAAGGGGATATGTCAATTCTGGTTTGGGATTTTGAGCATGGACAGGGAGAGTCAAAAGAAGAAGGCAGAAAAAAATGGCTGGGAGAATTAATCGCCTCATGCCGTACCCCGCTTGATGGTTTGAACCATCTGGTCCAGCTGCTGAAGAAAGAGCGACCGATCCTTCTTGGCAAAGGGTGGCGGTCCGCCCATCATGATGCCCTGATCGCGCAACTGGGTCAGCAGTTGCCGGGTGGCCAGGGCGTCGCCCACATTTTCGGTGGTGAAGGGACGGCCCTTGTGCCCGAGCACATGGGCTTCCTTGTCCAGACACCGGGCGGCCAGGGGAATGTCGCCGGTGATGACGATGTCGTCTTTTTCGGCCTGTTCCACGATCCAATCGTCAGCCTCGTCGAGGCCCTTGTCCACCACCACCAGCTTGATCTGGTCTCCTGACGGAATTCGCATGAAACTGTTGGCCACCAGAGTCACCGGCAGCCCATACCGTTCAGCAACTTTATAGATTTCACTTTTGACAGGGCAGGCATCGGCATCGATATAGATGTGGAGCATGGAAACCTCAAGACTTCAAGCTGATGGATATAGTGGTTAGCTCCACTTTAACGCGGTAGCGGCGGCATGTCTTCCGGATTATTATAATTTGAAAATCCGGGCGGAAAGGTGCTTGCCATAAGGGAGATTGTGCCTTTCACTGAGGTCATGCATAAGCGTTTTGATTGAACGGACCCGGAGGTTCGCATGAGACGACTCGCCTGGCGCACGGTCCTTCCCGCCTTCCTGGCCATAACCCTTTTCTCTGGGGTTGTTTTTCTGTATTTACTGCCTTCCCTGGACCGGGTGGTGATGGATCAGAAACGTCTCATGATCCGCGAACTCACCGAGTCGGCCTGGAATGTTCTGTCCCGCTTTGAGGCCGAAGAACGCGCGGGAACCATGACTCGCGCCGAGGCACAAAACGCCGCCATCGCCCAGACGCGCAACCTCCACTATGGCCAGGAGAGCAAAGACTACTTCTGGATCATCGACATGCACCCGCGCATGGTGGTGCACCCGTATCGCCCCGACCTTGAAGGCAGCGACCTTTCCGGGTTTGAAGACCCGGCGGGCAAACATCTCTTTGTGGAGATGGTGGATGTGGTTCGTGAAGGTGGATCCGGTTATGTGGACTACATGTGGCAATGGAAAGACGACAGCGCGCGCATCGTCCCCAAACTGTCATACGTCAAAGGATTTGAACCTTGGGGGTGGATCCTGGGCACGGGTGTTTACACCGAAGATGTGGACGCTGAAATTGCCGCTCTGAAAGAGAATCTGCAAACGGCCACTCTGTTGATTCTGCTGCTGGTTTCGGTGTTGCTGTTTATTTTGCTGCGGACCAGCTTTCAGTCTGAACACGGGCGTTTGCGAGCCGGCGCGGCCCTGCAGGTTTCGGAAGAAAAGTACCGTTCGCTGGTGGAGTCGGCTGGTGAATCCATTGTCATGGCCATTTCCGGTGAAGGGCTTTACGCCAACACCAGTTTACTGCACCTGCTGGGTTACGAGCGGGATGAGTTTGCCAGGATGGATATTGCCTCCATCATCAACACCACCGCCGAAGAAATCCAGAACGACCGCCGCCACTGGCAGGCTGTCACCGATGGCATCGAAGCTCCCACCCGCTATGAAACGGAAC
>JAOZJV010000141.1 GCA_029935695.1 Candidatus Krumholzibacteriia bacterium
AAACCGCAAACTGTCAGGAATGCGGGGATCGTCGTTGTAGACAAAAGGCCGGGTGCGCTTGAAGAGGTTTTTCATCAGATACGTCACCCCACCATTAAGCAACAGGGTTTCCAAATGCATGGTGGTGAGGGTCAGCGGTTCTTTGGATCCAGTTTCGGTGAGGGTCAGGGAAAGGGGTGCCACCGCCGAAGAGTACATGAAAATATCACTGAGTTTGGCAGCTTTCGGGGAATAACGAGTGGTGGCCGAACGATCGAATGAGTTGATTTTCAAAGGATCGAGAGTTTGGATTTCCTCCTCAATGAACGGCCGGTTGTTGGGTGATTCAGCGTCGGCCCACCAACCCAGGCCAAAAAGCAAGGCCGTGGAACCCACCACCGCCAAGTCCGTGTCGGAAGTGATTTCGTAGGGGAAATCGGTTTGGCCCCAGACCACAGGGGAAGCCAGGAGGGTGCCCAAAAAGGTAAAAAGGGAAATAAAGTAGAAAATCCGAGTCATAATAAATCTCCGCATGAACCGATGATGCCATCTGCCGCCTAAGGGATAAGGCCATAATGGACGCCACTTTCCTGCACTTCAAGTCTTAATAAGTTCTCTCCAAACCATCTGCATCCCACTTTTCCGCCATGAAATATCAAAATATCCTGTTAATTAATCAACATTGGTGCCGACAATTATTGCTGACCGATGCCCCACACACCGATGGATCATTTTGTATGGTGGATTCCACCATTTCAATCCGAACATCGGAAAGACTTCAAGGTCATAAAATCATGTGTTTGAAATGTCCTTGGAAGGAGAAAAGAATGAGGATCGGATTAACATTACTGGTATGCATGGCCCTCTTGAGCGGTGCCGTCATTGCCCAGGAGGTACCCAAGGGAAAAATTCCTGCAGCCCACCTTGATGCCAGCATGAAGGAACTGCCCTGGCTGGTTGCCGCCTGGGACGTTGAAGATGCTGTTCCTGCTTTCAAATCCAAAGAAAGCAAAATCCTTTGGGTCGACACCCGCCCCTCGTCGTTCTTCAAACAGGGCACTATCCGCGATGCCGTGCTGCTGGTTTACAACCAGGCTGGCTCAGATTATCCCGCAGGCGAACCCGTGTGCACCAAGGAAAGCCTTGAAGCCGCCATGGCTGCGGCAGGAGCCGACAAGGTCGTATTTTTCTGCCAGGGACCCAAATGTCACCGCAGTTACAACGCAGCTTATGTGGCTGTGAAAGACTGGGGAATAGACGCCGCCAAAGTGGTCTGGTTCCGCGGTGGTTACCCCAACCTTTTCAAGGCCGTGGGAAAAGAACCCAAACTCAAACGCAAAGCAAAAAGATATCTGTCTGATGAAGGTGTCAGCCAACTTTAGGGTGTAAACGATGCGTCATGGGGGAACCCAAAAAAGAGCCGTGTCCAGGGTGATCGTTTTGTTCGCCCTGGCATTGCCATTGATCGCTGGGGCCGCCGTCTGCAAAGCTGCTGATGAAGCACTCCCCCTGGTTGTTGTCCCCGCACAGGTCAACATCGACACCATGGGTCCCGGCTCCACCAGGGCTCTGGAATTTGTCGTCACCAGCACCAGCGAAAAACCCATCAGACTGGTTTACATCTATGCCCAGTGTGACTGCTCCCTGACGCTATCTGACCGCGGCGTTGTTCCCGCCATGGGCCAGTTTGTTTTGCACGCACAGCTGGCTGCAGACAACACTGGCAATGAACAAATTGATGAGTTGATCACCATTTTAACAGACCACCCTTTACAGACAGAATTGACGATACCGGTGAGTGCCTGGATAACAGAAAACAAACCAGGCACCACCAAGGGCACTTCAGGAGGATAAACTGATGAGAGCGTGGGACAAACTAGGTATTCAAGCCAAAATTCTCATACCCACCTGCACGGGGTTAATGCTGGTGATGGGAATCCTGTTAGGCGCCGGTTACAGTATGGTTTCCAGCGAAAAAGATTCAGGAACCGCTTTGCGCAATGCATTCATCAGCAATCTTTACAACATCGCCGTCAGCGACCGCCAGATTCAAATGGAAAAAGCCGTCAACATCCTCATTGGCACCGATGAAGTTGTGGCTTTCATCGAAGATCCGGCTGCAGGTGAAAGTCTTGAAATGATGCTTGATGGCGTGATGCTCAGCATCAGCGAAAATATGGGGATTCGCCGGTACAGCCTGTACAACATGGATCTTGATTGCATCAGCCAGCATGCGGAATCCGGCATCCCGGCCATTGCCAAAACGCTGGATTCGGCCCATCACGAACCTTTCCTGAAATGTGCCGAGGAGTTCGATTACCGGACATTCTACCGTACGGTTGAAAACGATGGTCAAAAGGAATTGGAAATCTGCATGGTGACGGTGGTCACGGACTTTGATGACGAGGTTATCGGATTTGTGGAAGTGGCCACTAACCCAGCAGTCTTTGCCGGGGAAATCCTTGCTCGCACAGGAAGTCAAAATGCTTTTCAGGGAATCGGTGTCCATTCTTTTGCCTGCACCACGGAACCTGAATTTTTTGCAGAGATCAAAAATAATCTGAGTGAGAACGACTTCGAGAAAACGGTGAGCACCGGAAAATCTGGGGAGATGTTCTTCCTGGCCGACAAGGTTCCTGTCTTCACAGCTGACGAAGCACCGTTGGGAAAAATCTGGGTGATCAATGATGAAACCAGCAAAGTAGCCGCCCAGAAAAAAGCCCTGCTGGTGAGCATCATCATCATATCCCTGGCCGCCCTTGGGTCGATGCTGTCCATTGTCATGCTTTTGAAAAAATCTGTCATCACCCCCATGTCTCTGGTGATGAGCCGGGTTTCCGGAGCCTCGAATCAGGTTTCATCAGCCAGTGGACAAATTGCCGGAACCGGCATCCAACTGGCAGACCGATCCACCCAACAGGCAGCAAGTATCCAGACAACATCCGCCTCATTGAAGGATCTGTCCGAAGGCACAGTGCAGAACTCAAGCAACGTCAAGCGGGCTGACTGTCTGATGAATTCCACCCTGACCAAAGTCTCCCAGGGACGTGAAGCCACCAATTGCATGATTGAGGCCATGAATGCCATCAAGGCTTCATCTGACGAGACAGCCAAAATCATCGGCACCATCAATGATATTGCTTTTCAGACTAACTTGCTGGCCCTCAACGCGGCAGTGGAAGCGGCCCGGGCCGGTGATTCCGGCAAAGGTTTTGCTGTTGTGGCTGAAGAGGTTCGCAACCTCGCCCAACGCAGTCACCAGGCAGCCAACAGCACGGCCCAGATGATTGAAGAAGCACGCAGCCAGGCCAACGAAGGTGTGTCGGTAGTGGACGAGGTGGCCCAAGGCCTTATCGCCATTGAAGAAGACACCCAAAATTGCGGAACCCTGGTGGCAGAAATTGCTCAGGCCACGGAGAATCAAACAGCCGTGATCGAGCAAGTCAACGAGGCCATTGCTGATATTGACCGGGTGGTGCAACAAAGTGCGGCCAATGCAGAAGAATCGGCCAGCACCGGTGAAGAACTCTCTGGCCAGGCCACTGAACTGAACGGTTTGGTGAAGGAAATGACTTTAATTATCAAAGGCTCGTGAACCGGGGTGCATTTTTGGATGAATAATCCGGAAATGCACCGCTATACACACCAAAAAAACTGTTATTGAAAAAAATCCCCATATCCTCTATAATCAATAGACATTCAGAGATACAACCATTTTTATTCGAAAGGCCTTAATTTCACAAGGTCAAGTCGGGTTTTAGCCATTGGTGAGAGGGATACAATTCCATGAAAAAAATACAAATTTCCATCCTGTTGGCCGTGATGCTGGTCACGACCATGGCGGCGGCCCAACCGGATCCTTCTGCCCTGAATGAAGCCCCCGGCCGGCTCATGATCACTGTTGGCAGCGGCGTGAAAATGAATCTGGATAAAAGCCAGGGCACCCCCATGGTGGGAGTGAAATCTCTCGATGCCCTTGCAGATAAACATTCGGTTTTTCGGATGGAACAACTTTACGCCGGGATGACAAACAACCTGGCCAAAGTTGATCAGGAAATTCTGAACCGGGTCTGGCTTGTGGAATTTCCACCCTCTAAAAGCCTGCACCAGGTCAAAGCGGATTACGAATCCCTCGGCGAAGTGGAAGAAGTGCAACTGGATCATTATCTGTATGCCGATGATGCCTTTTTGCCCAACGACCCGGCCATCGCCAGCAACCAGTGGTACCTGCGCAACATGAATATTGGCGGCGCCGATGTGCGCGCGGTGGGCGGCTGGAACCAGGCCCTCGGAGATACCAACATCGTCATCGCCGTGCTCGATTCCGGTGTGGACTGGCACCACCCTGACCTCGGTGGCACCCATCCTGATAAAGTCAACGGAGCCGTGTGGACCAACTGGGCCGAATATTATGGAACCCCCGGCGTGGATGACGACAATAACGGCCAGGTGGATGATTTCCGCGGTTACGACTTTGTGAATGCCTCCTCCTATCAGGTTTTCCCGGGTGAAGACTACGGACCTCCCGACAACGACCCTATGGATCATGGTGGCCACGGCACCCATGTTTCCGGTTGTGTTGCCGCCATCACCAACAACGGTGTGGGTATTGCCGGCACGGCTGCCGGTTGCAAAATCATGGCTGTTCGTGTCATGTACACCAACACCGATGGCAATGGCGTTGGTCTCCAGAGTTACACTTCCCAGGGAATGATTTATGCTGCCAACAGTGGCGCCAACATCGTCAATCTGAGCCTCGGACCCACCACTCCCACTCTGACCAATGCCGCCAACGCCTGCCAGAATGCCGGTATTCTGATTTTGGAATCGGCGGGCAATGACAATGTTGAACAATCCGGTGAATTGTACGTGCCGGATTACCTGCACACCCGTCAAGGTGTTCTGGCCGTGGCAGCCACCAACCAGAATGACGGGAAGGCCAACTTCTCCAATTATGGTACCTGGGTGGAAATCTCAGCTCCTGGTGTGAGCATCTACTCTACCTATTACAACCACATCAGCGGTGAAAGCACTTACACGAGCTTGCAGGGCACCAGCATGTCCTGCCCCATTGCTGCCGGATCAGCAGCTCTGCTCTGGTCGGCCAATCCTGATTTCACCTACCTGGAAATTTCAGAATTGCTGATGGACAGTGCCGACGACCTGGACGAATACAACTACATTTATCAAGGCAAACTGGGTGCTGGACGCATCAACCTCCTGAAAGCGCTTGGGGATAACGAACACCGTTACCCTGAAGAATTCCCAACCCTTCACGACGCCATGAACTCCGCCACCGATGGTGATGTTGTAGCCATTGAAGGTGGCATCACCGTGGAGGCACCCATCACTATTCTGGGTCGCGAAGTGGAGATTCTGGGTGGCTACAGTTCCGACTATACCTCCCGTGATCCTATCAATAACCCCACCACGTTGCAGGGTGTGATCAACAATTCCGTTATGAAATTCTACGGGGAAGTTGAAAACACCACTGTGGTGGATGGTTTTGTGATCCGTGGTGGTGGCGGACTGAACTTCTCGGGCATTCCCTACAACGGCACTTACGGCGGCGGAGTGCTGCTGCAAAATGCCTCTCCCACTCTGCGCAACCTGGAAATCACCGACAACAGTGTCGGAGGCACCAGCGTTCTGGGCCTGGGCGGCGGTATCATGATGAACAACTCTCATGCCGTGCTGGAAAATATTCACGTGCACGGGAACACCGGAATTTACGGTGCGGGTGTCTTCATCAACAACAGCACGCCGACCATGACCGATTGCATCATCGAGAACAACACCGTGATCACGGACAACATGACCAGCTCGCCCCTCGGTGGCGGCATGCACCTGGTGAACTCTACCGTCACCATGACCGACTGCTCTGTCAATGGACACACCGACTGTTCCGAAGGCGGGGGCATCTATGCAAGTGACGCCTCAACCCTGAACATGACCGGTGGGTCTGTCAGCAACAACACTGCCGAAGATAATGGCGGTGGCTTGTATTGGTCCGGTGGCAGTCTGAACCTGCACCGGGTGGAAATCAGCAACAACTCCAACTTGCCCACCAGCACCTTCATGAATGGTGCCGGGGTGTATGCCACAGCCGCAGCAGTGGACATGGACAGCTTGATGGTTTCCGGCAACAATGCCAACGCCGGTGGTGGCGCAGTCTTCAGCGGTTGCGACATGGTTCAGGTGAATCACTCAGCCTTCGTGGGCAATTCCGGCCAATTCTTTGGTGGGGCCCTTTACTTCCAAAATTCCACCAATGGTGCAGTGAATCACAATACTATCCTGGAGAACAGTTCAGTCATGAGTGGTGGCGCCGGTCTCTATGTCCAGGGTGAATCCCCTGACATCAGCAGCAACATCATCGCTTACAACACCGGTGGCTCCAGTTTTGCCAATGGTGTGGCCGTGATTGCGCCTCCTGCCCTGCTCAATTGTAACGATGTGTTCAGCAACGAGGGCACCAACTACTCCGGCATTGATGATCCCACCGGCAGCGATGGCAACATCTCGGCGGATCCTGAATTCTGCGACATGGCCGAAGGCAACTACAACGTTGGCAGCGATTCACCCTGCCATGCCGACAACAGCGGCGGTTGTGGCCTCATTGGTGCTTTCGGTGACGGCTGTGGCGGAGACCTCTCTCCCGTGCCCGACCCGGATGGCAGCATCCCCGTGGCCTTCACGGTGGAGCAGAACTTCCCCAACCCGTTCAACCCTTCAACCACCATTCGCTTTGCCCTGCCCAGTGCAGCCCACACCAAGGTCGTCATCTTCGACCTTGCTGGTCGCAAAGTGAAAACCCTGGTGGATGACATGCTGAATGCCCAAAGTCATGAAGCAGTCTGGACAGGAACAGACGAAGCGGGACGGAGTGTTTCTGCTGGGGTGTATTTCTACCGGGTTTCCTCTGGAGATCACCGATCAGTAGGCCGCATGGCGCTTATAAAATAATCGTTTGGCCGTGGCGGTGGCTGGACAAAACAGAACCCCGTTCATCCGGAGACGAGCGGGGTTCCATTTCTAAAGCACGAACTGGATGCTAGGCTTTAAACTCAACACCCTGGGCCAGGTGAACTTCTCCACCCCAGTTGATGGTGTTGGTTTGCCGGCGCATATACAGTTTCCAGGAGTCGGAACCACTTTCGCGTCCGCCACCGGTGTCTTTTTCGCCACCAAATGCGCCACCAATTTCAGCACCGCTGGTACCAATGTTGATGTTTGCAATACCGCAATCACTGCCGAGGAAGCTCAGGAAAGCCTCACCCTCGTTCACGCTGTCGGTGTAGATGGCACTGCTCAGTCCCTGGGGCACATCGTTGTGCAGTTTGAAGGCCTGGGGCAGTTTCTTGTACTTCATGATGTACAGAATCGGAGCGAAGGTCTCGTTTTGAACGATTTCCGCCTTGTTGGCTATTTCAATGATGGTCGGCTGCACAAAGGTGGCCGCGCCGAAGGGCTTGAGCACCTTGCCTCCGTACAGAACCTTGCCGCCCTGCTCTTTGGCAGCGGCGATGGCATCCTCGTAATCCTTCACGGAACCTTCGTCGATGAGGGGACCCATCAGGGTTGCCGGATCCAGAGGATCACCAATGGCAACCTTCTTGTAATTGGCAATGAGCTTCTTGACGAACTTGTCGTACACTGTCTCCTGGATGATCAGGCGGCGTGTTGAAGTGCAACGCTGTCCGGCGGTGCCCACTGCGCCGAAGAAGGCGCTGGCCAGGGCTCCGGTCAGGTCAGCTTTCTCACTGATGATGACAGCGTTGTTGCCGCCGAGTTCGAGGATGGTGCGCCCAAGGCGTTCACCCACGACACCACCGATGCGCTTGCCCATCCTGGTTGATCCGGTGAAGCTGACCATGGGGATGTTCTTGTCGTTGATCAGTTTTTCGCCGACGATGCGGCCGCTGCCGATGGTCACACAACTGATGCCTTCAGGCAGGTTGTTGGCCTTGAAAACTTCGTTGACGATGTTCTGGCAGGCGATGGCGCACAAAGGTGTCTTGCTGGAAGGCTTCCAGATCGCCGAGTCACCACAGATCCAGGCCAAAGCGGTATTCCAGGCCCAAACAGCCACCGGAAAATTGAAGGCACTGATAACGCCAACCACACCCAGCGGATGCCACTGCTCCATCATGCGATGCTTGGGACGCTCACTCTGCAGCGTCGGGCCGCTCAAGTTGCGGCTCATACCCACGGCGAAGTCGCAGATGTCGATCATCTCCTGCACTT
>JAOZJV010000678.1 GCA_029935695.1 Candidatus Krumholzibacteriia bacterium
CAGAACTTTCTTAACCTCATCCTGGGGCAGGGCATCGATCCACAGATTCATTTCCTTCTCCGAAATTTCGTCATTCTGCATAGCCAGGCTCCCAATGCCCGCACCTGACAAAAGATCCTGGTCCACTTCCAAATATTCCGCCAGCGCCTTTTGGGCGGCCGTCAAATTTCCTAATCCGCGCATAGCCGCTGGTTCCAGCTCATCGTCATCTATCATTTCATCGGTTGCGGCCGCCAGCCATCCGATATAAAGACTGCGGATATCCCCGCGCAGCAATTCATCCCGTACGGAAGCCAGACGCCCCATCCAGCCACTGCCGTCCTCCATGCCAAAGCGGTCGTAGTTTTCTGAATCTTCCAGGGCCCAGGTGATGATCCAGTGAGATCCAGTAGAGGAAAAGGTCAAGATGTATGGCACGGTCATGGCTTCGGCTGTTTCAACTGATAAAGCTTCGATGGGCAGACGCACTTGAAGAATTGCTGTCATCCAGTTGGCCACATAAATGTGGACATCGAAATATCGGAGTAATAGTGCCTCAGAATTGCAGCTCAAATTACTCCAATTGTATTCGTTGGTGAAGCTAACGGGAGTAATCGTGGCCCTTGATGAAATTGCTCGTAGCTCTGCCATCTCTCTTTCTGTTAACTGATTATCGATGGCAAGGAACTCGTAATATTGGTATTCGCTCATGGTTCAGTTTTCCTCTAGGCATATTTTCTGGTGATGACCCCTGGTAAATCATTGCTGAGTTATTCGTTGAAATCAATACGGAGATGGACAAGGAACAAGACTCAACCCCCGCAACATTTTTTGTACTTTTTACCACTGCCACAGGGGCAAAGGGAATTTCTGGCGGGTTTAGTTTTTTTCTGGGACTTATTTTTAGTTGTTTTGCCCTGCAGTAAACTCTGTCGTCCAACTTCCTTGATGAGCCCCTCCCTTTTACGAAAGGTTTTTTCCACATGGGGCACAAATTCAAGGAAAGCTGCCAGGATTTCTTTTGCTTTCATTTTTGAAACTGAAAAAGTCTTCTCTATTTCCGTTTTGCCTGAGAATTTCCAGGAGGCGTCAAAACAATCTTTCAGGGAAGAATTCTGAGAATCCTTTTCCTCGCGCAGAAAAATCAGACTAACTTCCCGGCAATCACACTTTGGGTTGGGGCAATAGTTGTCGTCGACAAAATAGGTTTGTCCATTGTGCTGAAACTTGAATGAGGCAGTTTCAATCATCCCACTCTTCATCCCGGCCCCTCCTGTGGTGGCATCGGAATAAGAGATAAGCTTTCCCTCAAGGACATCCTGCGGTTTAAGACTCAGTAAGGATAATTGCACCCTTTCTTGCAGTTCTCCGGTGAAACCCATGGTCAAAAACAACCGACCTTCGTCGTTGATAGTGGCCAAATAGGCTTCAATCAGGGATTTGTCTTCAGGGGAAATATCAACATCGGGAAAAAGCTCGAAGGTATCGATATCGATGGATCCGCAAACCGGTTTCTGATTTGGCAATGGTTTATGATCCTTGTCAATCGGGACAAAGGCAAGGTGGCAAAAGTTGCAGTCGGGATTACCGCAGGAAGAGGGATGAATGAGGTATCGTCCACCATCGTCTGGCATTTTGAAAATAACTCCAGGGGTCTCGTGGACAGGGGTTTCTTGGGGATTGGACCGTTTAGCTTGCTTGTCTTTCATAAATACAACAAATCTTTCCTTTTGATTTTATCATGTCTCGGTACGACGATAAACAATGCCCCTTCATATAATTCTCCCAAAGACGGAGCATTCCTGCCAAACCAGGAACGAAGTTCTTTTCGGACATCAGTCCAGTAATCAGGCAATTTGGGTTCGTTCACAACTTTCCCCAGATTCAAAAAGGCATTTCATCGTTTTCATCCCCAAGAATTAATCCTCGTCACCAACCTCACCCGTTTTAATGAATGTCACTTCAAATGCCTTACAAGACCTAGTTTCCTGAAGCCGATTTGCAAAGGCAAACGCATCGTTCATTTCATAATGCTGAAACAAGTCAAGGCCACGGTCCAACGCGATTTTCCAACCATGGTCAGTGACAATATGCCGCGCATGAATGGTGCCTGGGTATTCCGATCAATCTGGCCACTAATTCCGGCTCAATTCGGCCACCCAATCTGATGGGCCGCGCAGGGTGATTATTTCTACTTCTTCTTGACCTTGTTCGTCAAGATTTTCATGACTTTGGCTCCTCAGCAGAATCTGTGGGCGCAACCCGGGATTTTCATCTTGTTGAAA
>JAOZJV010000142.1 GCA_029935695.1 Candidatus Krumholzibacteriia bacterium
GGGCCCACTTCACTGAAGTTTATCAGGAAGGCCCCGGCGGCCCAGCTGGTTTTCAGTATGGCGTGAGTATGGATGGTGAAATCACCAACGAAATTATTTCAGTTGGCGACCGGAAAGAAATTGGTTCGGTGCCTGCCCGTTTTCTGAAGGGTGATTTTTCAGGCCAGATGAGTGTTTCTCCTTATGGTGATTTACGGGTGCAATCCGGCGGTGAAACCTGCACCATTGCTGTCACTCTGCCCGACGGTGTTGTGCACCAGTGTGGTGACCTGAAATTGGAGATTGTCGAGTTCCAGGCTTCTTATGCAGTGGGAGGGGAGTCGAGCGCCAATGGCCCCATGAACAATCCCATGATCCGCATCGCCATCACTGACGGTAATGGCCGCAGCGGCGAAAGGGTTCTTTTTGCTCTGCATCCCGAATTCAGCATGGGCCACGGCGGGGGCGAAGATCCTTTTGCCGATCTTGACCTGCTCTATTCCGTAAGCTCTGGGGTTGAGTTTGCCCATAATGAAGCCGACGGTATGCGTGGCCGGGCTTCCTTCCTTATTTCCGCCATGGATTTGCAATCGGATGAATCATTCGAGATCGCACCAGGTGAAGTGTTCTCCTTGCGCGAGCAGGTGCTGTACATCAATGAGAGCCAGGGATTCAGCTTTGTGCCGGTGAATATCATGGATTCGGTGGTGCTGATGCCGGGCACCAGTGAAAACAGCAAGGCTCCCAAGGCCGTTCGTTTGGTTATTCGCGACAGCCAGGGCCATGAAGCCTCTGCTATCTGTGTCAAACATGAGCGGGCCAAGCGGGTGAAACTTGATGGCAAAGACATGAAACTGGCTTTCGGTCCCATCAAATTGAAACTGGATTACACCCTGACTCTGGATGACTTCGTGCTGAACACTTATCCGGGCAGTGACAATCCCGCGACCTATGAAAGTTACGTTCTGCTCAATGATCCCGAGCTGGGTATCGTCAACCAGAGAGTGCATGTGTACATGAATAGTCCTCTGTCACACCGGGGCAGCAAACACTTCCAGTCGTCTTATGATCCGGACCGGAAGGGCACCGTGCTTTCGGTGAACCATGATCCGGGCAAGCTGCCCACTTATATCGGTTATGCCATGATCACCATCGGCTTCCTGTTGTCTGTTCTCCAAAACCTGCTGTTCCCCAGGAAGAAGAAATCCAAGGTGGCGGCAGCTCTGCTGGTGGGCATGCTTGCTTTGAGTGGCGCTTCCTCGGCTGTTGCTCAGGACAACGATGAACATGCCGATCACAATCATGCTCCGGTCGGCAATCAGAGTTTCACAACTCTCAACGATCCGGCCCGGGAACTGGCCAGCCGGTTGGTGATCCAGGATTTCCAGGGTCGCATGAAACCCCTGGATACCCTGGCGCGGGAAATGACCATGAAGGTGGCCAAGTCCACCAAGTTCCAAAAGCGTCACCCTGTGGATATGTTTCTGAACTGGTCGGCCAACCCCCAGCAATGGTGGGATCAGGATGTGGTCGGGGTGCGGCATGGTGGTCTGAAGAATTTTCTGGGTGTTGACCCAAGCACCAAACGGGTCAGCATGGCCAGCCTGTTTGAAGACGGGAAGTACCGGTTGAACGATGCGGTGCGGGAAGCTCACCGCACGCCGGACCGGGAGCGCAGTAAGGTCCAGCGCAAACTCCTTTCCTTCGATGAGCGCTTCAACCTGCTTTACATGACTTTCCAGGGAAGCACGTTGCGCATGTTCCCGGTGCCGGGCGACGCCAACAACACCTGGCTGGACATCAACGATGTTTTGACTCGTTTGAATGCCGAGCAGTCCGATCAGTACAGCGCGGCTTTCACCGACCTGATGAACGGGCTCAAGAATGGCGACAATGGTTTGCTGATGAAGGGGCTTCAGGAAATCGATGCCATCCAGCATCAGTACGGAGCAGAGGTTATTCCTTCGGACGCAAGCATGAATGCCGAGTTGTCCTACAACAAAAACCACATCTTCTCCTACATGATGATTCCCCTGTTGGTGTCTTTTGCTCTGCTGATGGGTGTGTTCTTCTGGAATCTGCTGCGCAACCGCATGGCCAGAGTCAGTTTCAGGAATGTCTTTTACAGTGTGGGAATGATTCTGTACGCCATCGGTGGTGCGGGTATGATTTACGCCTACGTGCTGCGCTGGATTGCTTCAGGTCGCGCCCCCATCAGTAACGGCCACGAGTCGCTGTTGTTCATCAGTCTGGCGGCCATGGCCACTGGTTTGATCAGTGAATTTGTTTTCCGCATCAGCCTGCCAGCCAGTCTTTCGGCTCTTTTGACGGTGATTATTTTGGGTGTATCGATGCTGTCGGTTTTTGATCCGGCCATCGGTCCGCTGGTGCCGGTGCTTGTATCGTACTGGCTGAATATTCACGTGACGATTATCACTGCCAGTTATGCTCTTTTCGGTTTGGCTTTCCTGCTGGGGGTCATGATCATGGGCCTCATCCTGCAACGTCATTTCCAAAAAGATGAAAGCAGCAAGGAGAACCTGACCTTCTGTCTGGGTGTGCTGGATAAAATCAATTTCTGGGTTCTGGTTGTTGGTATTGGCATGATGACCATCGGCACATTACTCGGCGGGGTGTGGGCCAATGAAAGCTGGGGAAGGTACTGGGGCTGGGATCCCAAAGAGACCTGGTCGCTGATCACCATTCTGGTGGCGGCGGTGGGACTTCACTTCAGATACATCCCCAAAATGGGCAATGTCTGGGTCAACGCCTGGTGGAACTGGATTATCATCGACACAGTGCTGATGACCTACTTTGGCGTGAACTATTTCCTGGTTGGACTTCACAGTTATGGTGCAGGGAGTGCAGCCACGGTGCCTGTGTGGGTGCATGTTTTCAACGGGGTGATGGTGCTGTTGATCATTGTCAGTGGAATTGTTTTCAATGCTCACAAAGCTTCTAAAAAGGTGCGCGGCTGAGTTTGAATACGGGATGATGTTTTCTGACGGGTGGCCATTGATTGATGGTCACCCGTTTATTATTGCTGCAACTTCGTTGAGCTTCTCCCACGCCTGCACCACATGCTTTTCACGAGTATTGGTTTGTCCAATGGCAACCCTTACTGCATAGGTCTCCCGCAACTTGGTGTGGGTCAGGTAGGTGGTGCCGTCGGCGTTCACCCGGTCCAGCAAAACCTTGTTGTTTGACTCCAGTTCATCCTCATCCAGTCCGCCCGGATTCCACCGGAAACACACCGTGTTCAAGGGAACAGGTGCCAGCAGTTCCCAGCTTTGGCTTTCGTCCACCCACCGGCCAAAGTCCCGGGCCAAACCGATGTGTTCGGTGATCATTTCCCTCAATCTTGCAGCTCCGTAATTCCGCAATACAAACCACAATTTCAAAGCCCGGAACCGTCGGCCCAGGGGAATTCCCCAGTCACGAAAATTATTCACCCGGTTGTCCTGTTTGGTCTTCAAATACTCTGGATTGATGGCCATGGTTTGTTGCAGGTGCTCGGGATCACGCACGAAATAGGCCGAGCAATCGAAGTTCGTCAGCAGCCATTTGTGAGGGTTGAAAACCAGGGAGTCTGCTGCCTCGATGCCGTCAAAAATCCAGCGGTGCTCAGGGACGATGGCTGCGCTGCCGGCCAGGGCCGCATCCACATGCAGCCACAGTCCGTGGCGTTTGGCGATTTCACCAATAGGCACCAGAGGATCCACTGCGGTGCTGCTGGTTGTGCCCACGGTGGCAGAAATGCAGCAGGGCACCAACCCACCGGCCAGGTCCATTTCAATGCGCCGGTCCAGGCATTCCGGGTCCATGGCCAAGTTTTTATCTGTCTCCACCATCACCACATTTTCAGAACCGAAACCGGCAATTTTGGCTCCCTTCAGCACTGAGCTGTGGGCTTCGCTGGATGTGTAAATGCGCAAACTGCCCGTGCCAGCCAGACCGTCGGCTCCCCACTTGTTGATGGAGTGAGATGTGACACGTTCCCGGGCGCAGATCAGGGCGCACAGGGTGGCGGTGCTGGCGGTGTCCTGGATCACGCCGTGGAACCCCGGGGGCAGGTCAATCAATTCACCAAGCCACTGCATCACTGTTTCTTCCAGTTCGGTGGCTGCCGGGCTGGTTTGCCACAGCATGGCATTAACACCCAATCCAGCCGAAAGCAGCTCACCCAGAATGGATGGTCCGCTGTTGTTGGCGGGGAAATAAGCAAAGAAACGGGGATGGTTCCAATGGGTGATTCCAGGCAGGATTTTCTCCCGAAAATCCTGGAGGATGAGATCCATGGATTCTCCGTCCTCGGGGGGATGCTGTGGTAATTGGTCACGAATTTCACCTGGCTGGCTGCGGGAAAGAACAGGATAAACTTCAGCATTTTCCAGGTAATCGGCGATCCAATCGATGAGATCGTGGCCGTGGCGACGGAATTCTTCGGCTTTCATGGAAGCTCCTGGTTTGTGGTGACGGTCAAATTCAAGACCCTATTATATACAAAACCGGATCGGTCGACCGATCCGGTTTGGATATTCCCACCAGGAGTTGATTAACCCTAGGTTTTTTTATTAAGCATGAAAATGTTCCCGCCTCCGTCATCCTTTTTATCTTCGGGGTCATCAGCGGGGACCGTAACGGGCTCTTTCTCAGCTTCAGGAGCTTCAGCCTCAGGGGCAGGAACCTCTTTTTTGGCCGCAGATTTAGCAGGTTTTTTGAGCATGAAGATATTGGTGCCTTCGTTCTCTTCCTCTTCTTCTTCAACAGGAGCCGGCTCTTCGGCCTTGGGTTCGGGTGCTGGAGCAGCTTCAGCTGCGGGCTTCTCTTCAGCCTTGTTGGACTTGTTGAGCATGAAGATGTTGCTGCCGCCGTCATCCTCTTTTTTCTCGGCGGGTGCCGCAGCAGGAGCTTCTGCTTTGGGCTCTGGGGCAGGTTCAGCATCTGGCTCGGCAGCCGGCGCCTTTGCCTCAGGGGCTTTGCTCGGTTTGTTGAGCATGAAGATGTTGCCACCGTCATCCTTTTTTTCTTCTGCCGCAGCGGGCTCTTCAGCTTTGGGTTCTTCAGCGGGAGGCGCTTCGGCTTTGGGCTTGGGTTTGGCTTTTTTGGGTCCGCCACCGAGCATGAAGACATTGCCTGCGCTGCCGGATGGTTCAGACTCAGCAGCCGTTTCTTCGATGGCCGCAGTAGTATCTTCAGCAACTTCTTCGGCGGTGGGCTCGGTGACCACCGGATCATCTGCGGGTGCTCCCCAGGTGTCCTCGGCTTCGGCTGCAGGTTCGGGAGCAGGTTCAGGGGCTGCTTCAGCCACAGGAGCAGGTTCAGGTACAGGTTCAGGTGCAGCAGCAGGTGCAGCAGCAGGCGCAGCAGCAGGTGCCGGAGCAGCGGGAGCAACTTCAGCAACCGGAGCAGGAGCAGGGACTGGCTGCACGGCAGGTGCCGGTGCCGCAACGGGAGCCGCCGCGGCGACGGGTTGAGGAGCCAATTGCATGGGCGCCGCCGCAGGCAGGGGCGTTCCGGCCACTCCAGCAGCGGGAGGATGCAGCATCAAATCGCCAAGGTTTTCGCTCACCTTGTTGATGGCGCTGATGTTCTTGATGATCTGCCCAATGGCTTCTTCATACTGCCGGGCGGTGCCTAAAATTTCGGAAACCGTCTGTTCGATTCCGGCTGTGGCCTGGGATGTTTGCTGGGCCAATCCCTGGACCTCAGCGGCTACCACGGAAGTGAAAGCTTCGCCGGTGCTGCCAGTGCTGACTGCTTCGGCTTCTATTTGTCCGGCCACCTGTTTGGTTTTCATGGCCAGTTGCGTGACTCGGCTCACCACGCGACTCATTTCCAGGGCCGATTCGGCCAGATCTGAGGCCGTGTTGTGGGTGTAACTGGCGGCGTTGTTGGCACCGCGCACAATTTTATATCCTTCAGCCGTGTCCTGGGCCATCTGGTTCAAACTGAACAGCATGCCCTGCATGGCGTGGCCCACCGAATCGATGGCTACCTGCATTTTGTTGGTGCTGCCGGCGATGGTGTTCATGTCCACCGAAAGCTGATCCACCGATGCGCTGACATTGTCAAAATCCACCGGTGAAGTGAAAGGCTGATGAGGTTGACTGTTCCAAACCTGGGGAGCACTGGGCTCGGGCAGGGGAGCATTATCTTCAGCGGCAGCCTTAGCTGCCGGGGCCTGGGGAGCCACAGGTGCCGATTGAGCCGGCTTGGTTTTAGTAGCTCGCGATGGTTTGAAACGGGTGACGCCCAATCCGATGAACAGGGTGGCCATACCAAGGGCAAACCAACGGGCAAGGTTTCCCTGGGAGTAGCGGGTTTGGGCTTCAGCACGAATTTCCGTGGCGACCTGGCCCATTTGCTCCATCAATTCAGCGCCGTTGTCCTGCAAGCCGGCAGCGGCATCCTGTCCGGCAGAGCTGAAAATACTGAAATCACCGGCTGCCAGGTCTGCCAAAGGCATCCCGGTCTGAACCCACAGTTGGGCGGCGGCATCCAGTTCATTTTTTACGACGGAAGATTGTGGCGGGGTGATTTGAATTTCTGTGCCGTCGGTGGAGGTCACAGTGCCCCCATGAACCAGAGCCGTGAGATTCTGATCAAAGCTGAGAATGGTGGCGCCCAGTTCCTGGCGAGCCCGGTTCACCTGCATCAGGTTGCCGGCATCCTTCAAAACTTTCACCTGAAGGCCCAGATCCTGCACCAGACCCTGCTGGCTTATGGCCATGTCTATCCGAACATTGTCACTGCCTTTGTCTCCCTGAGACATGAAAACAACTCCAACTGAAGCCGCCAGTAAAAGAGCGACTGTTCCCATTCCGATGTTTAACAGATGCCGCGTGGACATGGAATTCCTCCGTCAATGCCGACCATTCAGCGGGCGTAAATCTTCCGGTGTGCTATGCATTTCATCGTCGGGAAACCCATACGGTTAACTGATTTTTCATTGAAAAGTGGATTTTTGGGGCAATTGAGGTAAAAATATGGGGGAGAAACTCTGATTTTCGGACAATCCTGCCCCTGGACCTGTTTTTAGGAGAAAAAATGAAACACCAAACTCGTTTTGCCCTGCTGGGCCTGTCATTGGCCATCATGATGATTCTGGTCTTGATGGGAGGGTGCTCTTCCTACAATGCAGCCCCTGAATCTGAAGCCCCTCCCGAGCCAAAAGTGCTGATTTACAGTTTGGACGAACTGCCCGTTCACACCTATCCCATCAAGGGAACCGTCAGCGAGCTTTTGGATGACAGTGATGCCCTGGCGGAACTGCGGGTCCTGTACCGGGCCGACCTGGAAGCGGATTTAAAAAAATACGACATTGACGACAGTTCCACACTGCAGGGCATGTACGGCAAACTGGCCACCTTGAATGTTCTGGACGGTCGCACCGATGAAGCCCTCAAATTGATGGACGAAGTGGCTGCTCTGGAAGACAAGGAAGCCACCCGCCTGACCAGTGGCATGACCACCCGCGCTCTTATTGCTGCTAAAAACAGCTTGTCGGGCAATGACTCTGAGCAGGAGTTGCACAACGCTTTTGCCAGGGAATTGGGCACCTATGTCAGCACCCTGCCCTATGACATTGTTCAGGATCAAATCAAATCAGCCAAGGGTCGGGCTGAATACCTGAGCGAGAATCTTTTGCGCGGGGTTGTGCAGTCGCAGCTGGACCCGGCCGTGGCCGCCACCGGCGAATTGGCCGCCGACCAGGCATTCGCCGCCATCAGCATGCGTTATGCCATCGATGAAGTGCTGCCTCTGAACCCTGTGGTGGTTGATATTTACAGTCGCTACCTCAAAGCAAACGCCGTGGAAAAAGACAACATCTGGCCCGACCGGGAATTCTCATTCATGGATAAAAAGATACGCCCCGATGTGGTGGTCGGCATCTGGGATTCCGGTGTGGATGCAGCGGTTTTCGACAACAACATGTATGTGAATGAAGCTGAAAAATTTGATGGTGCCGACACTGATGGCAATGGTTTTGTGGATGACGTGCACGGTATTGCCTTTGACCTGGATGGTGTTGCCAGTTCTGAAATGCTGCATCCTTTGGGCGACCAGGACGGCAAACTGGGTAAGGTCTTTGGTTATATGCAGGGATTCACCGATCTGACCAGCGCCATCGACAGCAAGGCTGCCAGTGATGTGCGTGCAGAAATGGCCAACATGCCCGCTGAAAATGTGGGCGACTTCCTGACCTCTCTCAGTTTTGGTGGCCTTTTA
>JAOZJV010000679.1:0-1289 GCA_029935695.1 Candidatus Krumholzibacteriia bacterium
CATGTATAATACACCGCCTGTTTTCCCCATCTACATGGTTGGCAAAACCCTGAAATGGCTGGAAGACGAAGGCGGCCTGGAAGCAGCCGAGAAATTTGCTGCCGAGCGCAGTGGTTTCATTTACGGAGCCATGGCCAAGAACGCCGGTTTCTACAACTGCCCAGTCAATGAGAGCTGTCGTTCGTTGATGAACATCGTCTTCCGTCTTCCCAGTGAAGATCTGGAGAAGAAGTTTGTTGCCGACGCTTTGGCAGAAGGTTTCAGTGGCTTGAAGGGCCATCGCAGCGTTGGTGGATGCCGCGCTTCGGTGTACAACGCCATGCCTGTGGCCGGTGCCAAAGCATTAGCCGACTTCATGGATGAGTTTGCTGCTAAACACGGCTAGCTTAAGTTAAACTAAGGTTTTAATGACCTTTTATTGATAGACCGGTCCTTTATTGGACCGGTCTTTTTTACAGAAAACTAAAGTATTTCTCAAAATTGCCGATTCTAAACTCTTCAGGTCTTATTTATGACGGGACGTGGGTGGGGAAACTGTTTACCTGGAGGACCCTATGTCTTTCCGAGCCAAACTCATCGGAGCTGGCGCTCTGACCAGCTTGATGCTGGCAACCTTGTTGGGCATGACCCTGTACAGTTACAACGGACTGGGAACAGGCTTCAAAGAGATTATCGCCGATGCCAAAACAGGCGTGGACAACTCTGCTCTGACCGAACTTCAGGTGGCGGCAGCTGATGATTCACTGACGTCCATTTCCGCTTCCATGGTGGGCTTATCTGAAGATATTGTCATCGCCAACAACGCGGTAAAAATCAACGAGCGGAAAATCAGCAGGGTGGCCCAGTCTTTGGCCGACCTGGTGGAAATGATTGAAGAAAGCGCCTCTGAACTTCCCGATGACGAAGCCCGCTGGGCCCTGGAAGATGTCTCCGATGAGATCGACAATATTCAAGAGAGCGTGCGCCGCGAGGCCTTGATCGGCTTGGCCGCCACGGTTAAGGAAATGGATCGTTTCACTGAGGTTTTGGGACAGCAGGTCGGTGCTGTGGGAGAACTGTCCGGCGAACTGAACACCAGCCGTGATCTGTCCAGCGAAGTGAGTGCAGCCAACCAGGCCATCCAGGAACAATCGGTCCGCTTTGCCGGAAACATCAGTTTGACCCGCAATATTTTTGCGGCTCTGGTGAGCGCCATGATGCTGAGTATCTTGATTGGTTCATTCTTTTTTGCCCGGGCCATCACCAATCCCATCAACAAGATCATCCAGAGCCTGACTTGCAGTTCAACT
>JAOZJV010000679.1:1299-2262 GCA_029935695.1 Candidatus Krumholzibacteriia bacterium
CATCAGCCTCTTCCCAGATCAGCAAGTCCAGTGACAGCCTGGCCCAGGGTTCATACCAGCAGGCGGCGAGCATCGAAAAGACCTCTTCGTCTTTAGCAGTGATCAACGCCCAGACCAACCAGAACAATGCCACAGCCCAGAACGCCAACGAAACCACCGTCAAGGTTTCACGTGTCACCGAAACCTGTTCCCAGGCTATGGATCGTCTCTTGGGTGCCATCGAAGAGATTCAGAACTCCACCACCGAAACCGTTCGCATCGTCAAGACCATCGACGAGATCGCCTTCCAAACCAATCTGCTGGCTTTGAACTCTGCTGTGGAAGCGGCCCGGGCCGGCGACGCAGGCAAAGGCTTTGCCGTGGTGGCCGAAGAGGTGCGCAACCTGGCCAAACGCAGCAGCGCCGCCGCCGCCAGCACGGCCCAAATGGTGGGCAGAAGTCAGAGTTCCGCCACCACCGTGGGTGAGTTGGCCCAGAACCTGGCCACTGATTTCCAGGAAGTCACCAGCGGGGTCAGCGAAGTGGAAAACTTGATCAGCGACATTGCCCGACAAACCACGGAGCAGGCCCAAAGCATTTCTGAGATCAACAACTCGGTCACATCCATCGACTCCATTGTTCAGCAGAATGCAGCCAGCAGTGAAGAAAGTGCAGGGGCGGCCCAGGAACTGATTTCCATGTCCCATGGTATGTGCGATGTCATTGGCAATTTGATTGCTCTGGCTGAAGGCAAAAGCAAAGGGTTGTGCCGTTGAAATTGTGTCTGGTCTGCCTCTTGCAATTGGCCAGATATGAAAACAAAAACACATGCATCCAAATCGTGGGCCCCTCCCTTCTGCCCAAACCCTAACTGCAGTCATCACAACAACTCCGACGATCAGTGGTCCTACAAGAAGATCGGCTACTATTGGAGACAACACCCCCCATACTGTGTCCAGCGGTTTACATGCAAAACCTGCAATC
>JAOZJV010000680.1:0-590 GCA_029935695.1 Candidatus Krumholzibacteriia bacterium
GTACAGTACTCGGCAAGAAATCAATTACTTCAAATTTGGGCTTGCCGTAAATTCAGATGCGTCGGACAATGAGGAAGACGCAAACACTGAGGAATCCGCCCAGGCCGAGGCAGCCGCATGCTCAAATGAGTATGTGAAAGAGCCAGCCGGGGTCTAGTTAATTGCCTGGAGCATAACCAATTGCTCCAGAGGCCGGACAGGGAGGTCCCGTGCTTATACTCAGTCGCAAACGCAACGAAAAAATTATGATTGGAGATAACATCTCCATCATGATTGTCGATATCAGGGGTGATCAGGTGCAGATTGGCATCGATGCACCACGCAGCATCCCTGTGCACCGTCACGAAATATACGAAGAAATCAAAAGCACCACCTTGGGTGCTGCAGCCAGCAGCGAGCTGGATTTGACTGCCATTCGTGACAAGCTGAAAAGTTCAGATAAGGGGAAATAGCAAGTTTCATCAGGTTAACAAAAACGCCGGAGCACCAATTGGTTGCCCCGGCGTTTTTTTAATGTGACAGGAAATCAGGCTTTGCGGTCTACACATGCCGGATTGGGATTTGTTTGATATGCCCCCGAAGACACCGTG
>JAOZJV010000680.1:600-2261 GCA_029935695.1 Candidatus Krumholzibacteriia bacterium
TGGATACGGAAGTAAGGGACTTGCGAAAATCACCAGCGCTGGTTTCCAATGCGGTTTGAAAATGAGCTTGCACCTTGCGATCCGCCAGAACCAATTCCTTGATTAAGTCTGTGCAATTTGCTTTTTCTGCTGGGGAACTGGCGCGGTGCCATGTTTCAAAAGCAGCCATGGCCTCACCACGGAGATTCAAAACATCCTGGCAAAGTTCCATATCATCCATTTTGAGGGCCGCCTCAAGGCGGCCCGTCAGGTCAATGGCATTCAAAATTGATTTTTCAAGATTCATGTTACGCCGATACGGATAAAATGCTCGTCCTTTCACCAGATTGCTCTGGTGCAGGTTCATTGGGAACTACCTTTTCTACAGCAGGATTCGGGCCAGTAGCTGTGTTCGCATTTTCCCTTGCGGCATTTTCCGCTGTTCCAGGAGGAATTTGCCTCCAGGCTTCCACTAAGGGCTCGATAACTCGCAGACAATTGACAATGTGCACCTCGTTCAAATCAACAAGAACTTCCAGGTGCTGGTGAAACATGAAGTCATAAAGGTTGTCCAGATTTTGGGAAACTTCACCGCCGATGGAATGATCCAAAGCACCGCGTAATTCAGAAACAATGCGTTGGCTGTGGTTGATCTTTTTGGTCATTTCCACACGGTCTTCATTCCTGAGGGCTCTCTGTGCCAACAGCAAATCGGATTGCATTTTTTCGTATAACAGGACAATCATCTTCTCCTTGCTCATGGAGTTGATGTCAGTTTCCCGGTATCGTTGCACGCCGTGGTTGTTATACATTCGTTGCTCCTGCCTTCCGTGGCGGGTTAGTACATCATGCCATTCAGAGAATTGCCCTGGGTCTGGAGTTGAGAAACCATCATCTCCATGGCCGTGAATTTGCGTTCCATGGTGATGCGGTAAGACTCGATGCTGCGTTCGTAGCGATCGATGCCCTGGTCCGCATAATCGATTTTCTTGTTGAGTGCGTCGGTGGAAATTTTAAACAGACCGGAAATGCTGTCGGTCATGTTTTCAATCGCCTGGTCAAAGAGATACGATTTTCCGAGATTACCTTCACGTTCGATGAACAAATCCCGAACACCGTTAAAATCATCGTTCAGGGCTTCTTTGAATTTGGACTCATCCCATTTAAGCTGACGGCCATCACCGCGGGAGATACCCACTTGGTGGAATGAGGTGATGCTGCCGAGGCCTCCATCCAAAGAACTGACGGAAAGATTTTCCATGCGGCTGGCCACTGAACGCAGGGTAGGGTTGCCCTTCAAATCACCTTCGGTGCCGCCTTCTTTTTCGATGAAAGCAAAAAGTTCGTTGTATTTGTCCACAAACGTTTTGACTTTTTCGGAGATGCCTTCACTGTCGACTTCGACCTTGATGGTGATCACCTGGTCAGTGTCCACATCGGTGATTTTGTGAAGATTGAGGGTCAGGCCACTGATGACTTCATCGGAGCTGTTGCTGCCCATGATGACTTCGGTATTGTCGATTGAAATTCTTGCATCACTGGCTTCCTGGTCGTTGGTGAACAGGGGAGTTGTTCCACCGCTGAGACCACTGACGTCCAAAGTGAAGGTATTGTCGCTGCCTGCTTCTTCACTGCTGAGGACCAACCGGTAGTTTCCGGTATCGCTTCCGTCGTTGATGATT
>JAOZJV010000001.1 GCA_029935695.1 Candidatus Krumholzibacteriia bacterium
GTTGCCAGAATAAATCTGGGTCATAGCCCCTTCAGCTTCTGGATCAAAGGCCAGGGCTGAATCCTGCCAGGAAACAAAAACATCCACCTCGGCGGTGAAAGTATTGCTGATTTCATCAATCCTGGTGATATCAACCAGGTAAAAACCAACAGCCACTTCACGCTGCTCGGAAGATCCGGATATTTCCGAAGCAATAGCGGCACTGCAGATGAAAAGCAGCAACATCAATAATACAACTTGGCGCATCGGTACTATCCTCAAGGTCTGGTGGACTGTTCAGGGTTTGCGCCAATATTACATCAATCATCGTCGATAATCACGCCATTGTTCTCATATGGATTGCCCAGCACGGCATTGGTTGGGTCGGCCGACAACTGCAGAATGAATGCTTCCTGATTTTCGTGCACGCCGTCTTCCACCGTGATAATGGTGATGGTGGTGTCCACTGTGCCTGGCATCATGGAAAGCAGGGCATTGCTCGGCGGAATAAAATCAGATATGCCGTTGGTGGACCCCTGGTCATATCCCAGACGGAAGAACACCGGCACAATAGTCTGCTCACTCAAATGGATAGTGAAATGCATGTTGTCGCCCTCGGTGGCGGTGGCGCCTGAGGGGATGGTCAATTCCGGCTGGTCGGCATCCTCAATATAGCCGGTGGCAACAATGGGCATGCCCAGTACCGCGTTGACCGGAGTGTGGAGCATGATGGTGAAATCTTCCAGGGTCCACTCGGGACCACCGTCGGCGATGGCCGGAACCGAAACCGTGAACGTGGTGGCTCCGGGCGGCACCACAAAAGGACCGCCAAAACTATCATCGTAGTCGATACCGGCGCGCACAGCCGTGCCGTCAGTGAAGTCCACGCTGAAATTCACTTCAACTTCACTGGTCCAGCTCAGGTTCAGGATGAAATCAACATTTTCGCCCTCAAGGCCGGTGGCGTCGCCATCCCAACTCAACTCAGGCGGATCCATGTCGGTGATGGTGCCGATGCCACTGTTGTCCGCGCTGACGGTGGCATTGGTCGGAGAAACAACAGTGATGACAAAGATTTCGATGGCCGCGTCGCCCCCATCGCCGGCAAAGATTTCCACCGGAACAGTGGTGGCCGTTTCGCCTGCAAGGAAGGTGTAAGGCCCAGTGGCCGAAATATCGAAGTCGTCTCCCATGGTGGCCGAATCGTTGGCAAACTGCAGATTGAACTGAATGTCCGCGGTGCTGGGTGCATCCAGGAAAACATCGAAAATTGCAATCTGGCCTTCATCAGCGGCAGCAGACCCGATGGAAAGTTCAGGAGCATCGACAATGGTGGCTTCCAGGTCCACCACTCCGAGGGCCACATTGGCGTTGGAGATATTGGCCCGAATAATTTCGTCCACTTCATCAGGCAACTGGTCATCCAGGAAAGGCACGCTGAAAGAGACTTCGGTGGTCATGGCAGGGATCGTGTGCGTGCCCACACCACCAAAGGAATAGTCGACACCCTCGCCCTGGGATGTACCCAGCAGAAGATCCAGATCGTAGGTTGTATCATCCTGCCGCGGAGTTGTCAGCAGCACTGTGAATTCCCACACCGATCCTTCATTCAATGTTGTGGCCACGGCCTGCAGATTCAGTGAAGGGTACTCGTCATCCGTCAGGGTACAGAACGCGTCGTCGGTGCCGCAGCTGCCTCCGGCGTTGACGAAGTTGGCTAATGTCAGCACGAAAGTTTCGTTATCATCATCGTGAATATCATCCAGCAACGTGACCGGAATTTGCAAACTGCCAGACCCGGCAGCGATGGTTACGGTTTCCAGAACGGGGGTGTAATCAACATCCGCCTCTGCTGTCTGGTCTGCTGTTTCCACCTGGAAAGTAATATCGGCGGAGCTTATCACCGGAGCCAAAGCGGCATCCCGCAGTTCGACGGTGAAGTTCACCAGACCATCAGACTCGATGGCTTCAACATCGGACACCAGCAGGCAGGGCTGGTCATCATCAATCAAAGTGCAGGTGGCGATGAGTCCCACAAAACAGGAATGGTCTGCTGCGGTAATTTCAAGCTGGAAATATTCATTAAGGGATTCGGCATCCACATCGTCAATCAACGGCACCATGAACTCAGCGCTGGTTGAGTTGGCCGGTATGGTCCAGGTCTGGTTGGTGATGGTCGTGAAGTCGGATCCGCCCTGAGCGTCCACCTGATCGCCCGGCGGATTGACACCGTCGCCATCGCGGGTGCTGACCGTCAAATTCATGGGGTCAATGCAGGGATTCAGCAGCTCGATGCGGAAAACAGCGTTGCCTTCATTTTCATTAAACACAACATCCGCCAGGGTTACTGTCTGGAGTTCATCATTGAGAATTGTGCAAACTGTCGGCGGGTCACTCCAGGCCGCGTTGGCGCTGATGGCGCTGAGGCTGCCTGTGAAAGTTTCATCCTCTTCAAAATATACATCGGCGTTCAGAACCACAGGAATCACACGTTGGGTGTCCCCTGCTTCCATCACGAAGCTTTGATTCAGGGCCACATAATCTTCGCCCGCCAAAGCGGTGCCGTCGGCAGTGCTGAAGGTGAAACTGATGGGCACTGTTTCGGCAAAAGGAATACTGACGACGAAATTAGCCGCCCCCGCGTCTTCATTCACATTGGTGACACTGAGGGTCATGGGGGTCAAATCGTTATCGACCACGTTGAGAGTCACGCGGTCGTCTTCGCCGATGATCACATGCTGCAGAGGGGTGATCAGCATTTCGAAATATTCGGTCGGTTCTATTTCTGCATCATCCAGAACATGAATGGTCGTTGTCTGTGAAAGAGGGTAGCTGGGATAGAAAATAAAATCCCGGCTGACGGATACAAAATCGCTTCCACCGGTGGCGGTGCCATCGACAGAGGTGAGGCGAACCTGCACGGTTTCCATGCTGGGCCTGTCCAGGCTGATCTCAACCTGGACCATGGTGGACAGATCATGTTCATAGAGCGTGGGATCAGTTGTCAGATGCAGCCGGGCGATGGGTGGCAGCGTGAAATCATACGTGGTGACCACCAGAGAGGGAATTTCCAGCTCGGGGCCGTAGTTGGGATCGTCTGATGCGGCGCCATGTTCAATGGTCACAACCAAATCATCATTGTCAATTTCATCCAGTTCAATCCACAGGATAATCTCCTGCAGCTGGTTCCAGTTGGTGGCGTCGAAAGTCAGGAATTCCGGTTCCACATGCAAGCTGGGTTCAGCCGGAACCACCGCTGTTGAGACTGTCACCGAACTGATCGGTTCACTGCTCAAGCGCACACGGTAGGTTTCACGCACGATGCCAGCTTCAGATTCAACCAATGTCAGGCTGGTCTCGGTAATCAATACTCCGATGGTATCATTGTCGGCGATCATCACCGGCACTGCGCCTTCGCCGGTTTGGTTGGCGTAGGGAGGGTCCAGAGATTCGCTCAGAATGGTGATAGCATCGTCATGAGGACCTTCGTGAATCTCATCGTCCACTGCAGACACGTTGATGGTCTGGGGCGCGGCCCAGCTGTCATCCACCGGGACAAAAGTCAGCAGATCGGGTGAAAGCAGGACCTGGTCGTTGGCGCTGAAAATTCGCACCCGCACCGTATCGGTGGGCACCATGCCCAAACTGACGGCAAAGGACCCCGAAGATGCACCTTCGCCAATTCGCAGGGTGTCGGTGGCCACGGTGATGAGTTTCAAATTCGGCTGGAAGGTATCCCAGTCGTTGTCCCGACGGTCACAACCGAGACCCGCAAGAATCAACACACACACCAGAAGCAGGATTCCCTTGCGCATCAAAACACCACCAGACCAATGGAAGCCGAAGGAGCGACTCCGAACCAGTAATCATCAGGACCATTGTCCGCGAAGTAATACATCAATTCCAGCTGACCACTGACACCAACATCCACTCGTCCCACTTCGAAGATGCGCTGCAAAGCCGACGCCCGGCAGCCCAATCCTTTGCGCCGATAATCACGACCCACATATTTGAGCATCTGGGTGCCGTCATACAAACCGCCAAAGGCCACGGTCACGCCCAAACTCCAGTGAGACCCGAAGGATTGGCTCATTTGCCCCATTCCATAGGTGAGTTTCACCCGGTGGAAAGTCACATCACTGCGGCGGCCCGGAGTGATGATTTCCCAGGTTTCATAGCGATTCTGCTGGTAACCAAAAGTGACTTCCTGGAAGAAAATCCAATGATCCCTGGGCGGCAGATGATCGGGATAGCCAAAGCGCAGGGTTCCATAAATTCCGATACCGGGGCGCACATCATCAACTCCACCGATGGCGGTGTTGTCCGTCTGAAATTTTCCACCAAGCATGAACGGCACCTGAAAACCAGCCACCAGTTCAGGATAATCTGGAGTTGAGTCCGGTCCCGCGTACTTGGGAAGATTTTTGCGGAGGGCCCATTCGGGATTAAGGGTAGTGTCCAGACGGAATATCATGCCGCCATCTTCATTACCCTGGAAACGGGGATAGACCAGGAATTTGTCGGTTTCAACGAAACGATCGAAGGCAGGATCATATTCCCGGGGCACATAGACCCAATTGTTCATTTCGAAGTGCACGGCCACGTTGAGGTCGTAAATTCGCACGGTGTAAGCAGTGCCGGGTTGCAGCTGAGAGCTGCGCATAATAAAATGGCCGGGGAAGTCGTTTTCGATGTCCGCGTACAGACATTCACCATCAGGGGTGCAAAATTCCACTTCACCGATGGGAAAGAAATTGCCGTCTGAGTCCTGAACCGTGTATTGGATGAATCGGTGCACTCGGTCCTGGGCCTGAGCCGGCTTTGGAGCCAGCCATGGGGCCAGAACAGCGAGCATGAACACCAGTGGAATCCATGATCTTGGTTGTGAACTCAGGTGCATGTAACTTCCTTTCACCGCAACCAGTTGGATTGCTGGTGAAATCTTGTAACAGCGAATATTCTGCGCTCCCGGTATGGGACTTTCGGCCTTTTGGGAAGCATCAATTGAGTGAATGACGGAAGCCTGAACTGGGCCTTATTGCATCAAAAAACAGGACCAGATGGTAATCTTTCTAACCCTAACTCCCGCACTACCATCAGGTTTTTGCAAGGGTCGTTCCCGGATGGGCAATTTTGCAACCAGCATGAAAAAAGGCGGCCTCTCCTGATGGAGAAGCCGCCAAAATCGATAATTTTTCAGCCTCACCGAACCAGGGACATCTTACCTGTTTCAAGAGTTGTCCCTTGCCGAATACTGTATGAATAGATTCCCGAGGCGAGACTCCGGCCACCATCATCCTGACCAAGCCAGGGAATCTCGTGTTCGCCGGCTGCCAGGTGTTCATTCAAAACCGTTGCCACACGGGCGCCGGCCACATCGTAGATCACTAACTCCACCAGCCCCTGCTCCTGCAACTCAAAGCAAATGGATGTGCGTGGATTGAAAGGATTCGGGTAGCAATAGGAAGCAAATTTCAGATTTGACCCGGGTACACCGCTCAGCTGCGGCAGGCGCACCAACTCGATTCCCTCACCGATCCCCAGATTGCGACTGTATTGCATATTGACCGGATCGTTCCAATGCTCGTGAACACCCAGGCTGGACAAGGATTGCACGTCGCCTTCATGGTCCGGATCGTAAAAGGTGCCTGAAGGCGGGTTGGCTGCCAGAGCCGCCTCGTGCAGGTAATCATCAGTGCCTTCCTGCTGGGGATACAGCCGGGGATCTCCCTCAAGTTGCATAATATCCAAACACACCGATTCAATGGCCACCGGATCCAGAGAGGCGAAGAGGCTGTTGGTCCAGTCGTTTTCGAAAGGATCGTTGGCCCAGCGCAAGGGCTCATGATCGTCAGGATGACAGCCAGCGTAAAGACCATCAATTAAGTACAGCAGGGTTTTCCCACCCAACTGACTGTGGCCCATCAGATCGATAATGGCACGGTAATTTTCTGAATCCGGTGTCTGGTAGGCCAAACTCTCATGCAACTCCATAAACCCGTCTTCACCAGGATATCTGATTAGCGACCCATAGTGGTTTTTCGCGCAAAAGGTAACCCCCGCGCCCATGTGACTTTTGAAGTTGGCCAGGTTGATGAAGTAAGTGGCCTGAGCGTATGATTCCAGAATGTAGTCCTGCTGAATCCCAGTTGGGTGGTTGCTCCAATAAAGGGAGACGGTCGAGTTTTGTGCCGCAACACGAGGATTTTCTGGCGTACCGCCCTGATGGTCCAGGTAATGTACATCAGGAAATTCTCCAGCCAGCATGGCATGATACTGGTTGGGAAAAAGGGACAGGGGATCACCGATGGTTATGTCTGCCTGCTGCACACCTGCGAAATGCACCAGCTGCCGCAGCAAGGCAAGCATCACCTGGGGAGATGTGTTCATGTAGTCCATGTTGGAGACGAGATCATAAGACTCGGCGTCGGTCCCGCCCCACCCCGGCAAATAATGACATCCGACAAGATTGACTTTGATCATTATTTTCTGCCCTGAAGTGTAGCCGACATCACCATTGCCATGTTCAATGTTGAAATACCGAAACATGGCATCCCAGGCGGAGAATTCATTGTCCTGTCCGGCAAGAGCCAGAATATTCGAGGATAGCATTTGCCCGACAACTGTCTCGCTAGTGTGCTCGGGTTCCCACCAATGACCATCTCCAGGTCCATCCCAGTCTGTGGCCGCAGGTTCGTGGTACCAGACAACGCGTCCCGGATGAATGCCTTTGGCCTCACCAATCGGTTCATTTCCAATTTTCAGTGAAGCCAAAGCAGGAGAGCTGGGCTGACCAAGCCAGGTGGCAGCTCCAAAAACCAGAGCCAGGGACAGGCAAACCCACCCTGCTGCCCATCGATTCTCATTAAAACAGGTTTTTCCACGACGCAGCAGATATCCGGAAGTGAAGACACCAATGACCCAAAGCACAAAGGCACTGGCCAGAGGAAAAGCTGCCCGCTGGCATGGATAAGCAGCACGGCTGGGCTTGGGAATAACCCGTATCAAGAACCACAACAAGGCTAAAAAGCCCGCCAGAAATGGAAATACTCGTGTACCAAAATGTCGTAGGTTTTCAGGATAACTCAGCCGCATGGTCCCCCCTTTTTGTCATAAGTATCTGCATTTTTATATTACTCTACTGTATCCTTCTTTTCAACTGTCTCATGGCGTTTGTCGCTTTTATGCAATAGCGATAATACATTTGATTCGGTATAAATCAAAGGCGGCCCCTCCTGTGGGAGAAGCCGCCAAAACCAGCAAAATTGATCCGAATTTTCCAGATATTAACGGACCAACGCCATGCGCTGAGTTTCCACAAACGATCCTACTTCCAAACGATAAAGATAAGTTCCCGATGGCATGGCCAAACCGCTGTCGCTGCGGCCGTCCCACAGAACTTCACTGGCGCCTGCCTGTTCGGTGGCTCCATCGCGCAGGGTTCTGACCTGGCGACCCGCCAAATCATACACCGTCAGACGAACAGCGCCGGCTTCGAACAACTCGTAACGAATCTTGGTCATGGGGTTGAACGGGTTGGGCTGGGCGGCCATCAGACGGGCCGGAGCCTGAGGCATCAACAGGCCCTGATCCGGCGCGGCGGATGACAGGTCGTGAATAAACGCGGCGCCGCCGGTGGAATGATACTGGGGATAAGGATTGGTGAACGGGACCCAGTCTCCACCGATTCCCTGGCTCAGGTCATAAGAGTAGCCATCGACACCATCATCACCACGGGTGGCCAGAATGTACACGGTGTTGTTGCCCACGGCCATGGCCCGGCCTGAAGAATTGCTGGCAGGGAAAGGATCGACAATTTCAATCATTTCGCCGGAGTCGATGTTGATGGAATAGAGACCGGTGTTACCGTACTCGGTGTATCCGTAAAGCAGATCGTCTGCAGGGTTGTAGTCCAGAGCAAAGAAGCGGAACCCGGTGCCGGTGTAGACATCAACTGCCAGGGTTGCATCACCAGTGGCAGGATCAATGGAGTAAATTCCCTTGGGAGTGGCGTAGTTGGAGTATCCGTAAAGGGTGTCGCGGCCATAAGCCAGGCCGGAGATATCTACGCTGATGGTGGATTGCAACACGGGCGGATGACCCGCCATATCGGCAAGATACAGACGCGTGGTGAAAGCACCGTTGCAGAGATACACCTGACCGTCTGGCCTGGACGCAGCGGCGCTGACATCAAAAGAGAAGCCAGAAGTCCATTGTACATTGGGAAAACCATCCAGATCGGATGTCTGGGTGGCGGCCGTGTTTCCTTCCAGTCCGACGAAGAGGGTTCCCGCACCGAAAGCAGGGATCGCCACGGTGAGAATGCAGGCTGTCAATAGGATGCGAGTGAACATGAGTGTCCTCCTGTTGATGCAGAAAACTAGAATCTAAACTGCTTGATTAAGCTGAAGGAACATACCATAACCTGGCGGGCATGTCTATGGGGCCGCGCTTCATCCAGCGTATGGGCGGCCGGCAACCAGACCAGGGAAGTAGCCGAAGAATTCTCGGTCATGATGGTGGCCACCACTAACGAAAAACCAGTAAAGGCTTCAAAACCCTCGATGAAACAACCCCAGGTATAGCTTCAAAATCCGTTGTACCAGGCTTCGTAAAACAATCTGAAAGAAGCCCCCAAAAAGTACCATGCAGAACCGCCTCCAATGATGTTGCATTGACCCGTGGCAGCTCTTTCAAGTCGCGAGCCTTCTCAAGGAGTTCAACATCCTGGTTCCGGTGCAAATCAATTCTATCTTCAATCCAAGGGTCAATTTCTGATAGATTCTCCATGTATGCTTGAAGCGTTCCCCGGTGTTTGCTCATATACACCAGGAGAAGCTCCAATTCCCTTAGATAGCTCTGTAAAGGAGAAAGGGCTGGATCGGTACGTGTGAATGCCCTAATACCCTCACGAACATGGAGGTGATGGCCGACTAAATCATTCAGGATTTGTTGCTTATTTGGATAGTGCTCTGCCAACTGCTCAACAGGAATTCCTGCTCTCTTTGCCATCATGTTCATAGTAATTTGTTCATAACCAAATTCTGCAATAAGGCCATTTGCAGCAATCAGGATTATCTGCCGAACATCTTTAATAGAGTCAATATCCTCAGAAAACGGGTCTTTAACCATCATTGCCTGATTATCCTTTGTCGAAGTTCTGCCTTGCCATAACCCTGGCCATGGCTTTGTCCTCATAATTCAGGGCTTGACCCTGGCCAGAAAAGTTGCCTTTTCATGGAGACAAGCACCCAACTGGTAGATGTCACCAGTAAAATCAACAACCGCCAAAGACTCCTTGAGGTGGATGCAATAGCAGGCAGTTTTGCAATCTGAATTCGAAATCATGACCTACTCCCTTCACATGAAAACCACGAAGCTTCAGAATCTGCCCTCATTAATTGAATCCATATTCACAACAATATCAAACTAACCACAATCATGGGCAGTGTCCAGCTTAATCAATTACAAATTAATGCATTTACAAAATAAACACTTGAAACCTGAGCTAATTTTCATATTTTGAGGCAAGATTCATTTCCATAAACACTTGTGCCTTGGAGAACTTAATGAACGACCAAAACACCCCTTCGATGCGGGAGTTGCGTAAAGAAAGATCCATGGAAGCTGACCGTGTGGATATCCTTGATACTGCCTCCAGGCTGTTCGCATCAAAAGGCATTGAGCAGACTTCCATGTCTGACATTGCAGACGAAACAGGTTTCTCTGTCGGGAAAATCTATAAATTTTTCCCCAGCAAGAAGAGCCTGTTTTTACACATTGTTGGTGCTTTCCTGGAGCATTTGCACAACTCCACTTTGCAGGTAAATGACCCAGACCTGCCGCCCCTCGACCGACTGAAAAACGTCCTGCGTGCAGCCATTGACGTAGCCAATTCTGACCCGAATCGAGTCCTTATTCACTTGCGCGAAAGCCCCTCACTCTTTGCCGAGCTTAAGATTCACTACCAGGACATCTACGTCACCACAAACTATGAGTTGCTTAAGGAAGCCATGCAGGCTGGTCAGCTGAAACCTCACGACCCAAAACAACTGGCAATTATGTTGGTCGGTGCTGTTGATGCACTCTTTTCACACCTTGCCAACTCTGGCCAGGAGAACCCCTTCACCCCCATTCCATCCCTGGTTTTTAACCACATGATTACACCGCTAATGACAGACCCTGCTGCAATGGACGAGGAAAAACAAAAATGAAAGATCAACATACCTTAGCGTGCATATCACCTTCTGCACCGCGGGCATTTACAATCGTATTGGTTCTTCTGGCCATTACGACAAGTAGTGTCGGAGCGGCCCAGGAACCTGATATCGATTTCAACCATTTCACCCTGGACCAGGCTGTTAAACTGGCCCTTGGCCAAAGTGAATTCCTTCAGCAGGTCCAGGCAGAAATTGAAGGGTCGAAGGGGTCATTACTTGCCACAAAAAGCGGCCAGTTGCCTCATTTGGACTTGACCGGCCAGTATGCCAGAAACCTTAAAAAACCAGCATTCTTCCTGCCTCCTGACATGGGTGATGCCTTTGGTGTTTCCGGCCCCATCCCCATGGGCAGTGACAACGATGTCATGGCTGCAGCCACTATCAGTTACAACCTTTGGACTGCAGGCCGCTTATCGGCAGCAGAGGGTGTGGCTTCTGAAATACTGGCAGCAACACAATACAAGGAGAAAGCGGTAGCGGACGGAGTTTTGTTCAGTGCCGTCATAGCCTACCACGATGTATTGCTGGCCGAAGAAAATCTTAAAACAGCCCAAAAGTCACTCGCTGCAGCAGAAGAATCACAAAGAATTGCCAAGGCCGGTTTTGAACAGGGTACTTTAAGCAATTTCGACCATCTTCGTGCCCAGGTGGAAGTTGCAAACCGCCAGGCTCCCCTCATCGCGGCTCATAATAATCTGGCCCAAACCATCCTGGTTCTTCAACGGCGTTGTGGCTTACCAGCAGACTCCATTGTTGTATTGGCTGATAGTTTGGGAGGGGTTTCCATTCCTGCAGATCAAGACTCGCTTGTTGAACAAATGCTCCACAGCAGTGCTGAAATTCAAGTCCTTAACCACACTGTTGCCGCAGCCAAACAAGGTGTATTGCTCCGCGAAGCAGGAAGCAAACCCATGCTCTTACTCAGTGGCAACTACGCTCTTCAGAGCCAGTGGGACACCGGTTTGTACCCCAATGAAGACGAGATGGCAGCCAGCTCCAAAGTGGCCCTCGGTTTGGCCTTCCCTATCTTCGATGGGAAAAGGACATCTGGATTGGTTTCCCGCGCTTCTGCCGACCTGCGCAAGGCCGAGCTGGAGCTTGAAAGAGTCACCCGGGAAAAAGAACTTTCAGTTCGTCAGGCATGGTTGGGTTTAGCCAACTCCCTGGCTGCCCTGGAAGGCCGTACTGAAGCAGTATCCCTTGCCGAGGAAGCTTTTCGCCTTGCGGTGGTTCGGGTAACCAACGGCCTGGCCACACCTCTGGAACGGTTGGACGCTGAAGTGGCTATGACTTCTGCCCGAGTCCAGAAATCTGCCGTTGAATACGCTTGCAATATTGCTGAGGCCCGTCTGGCACTTGCCATTGGAAATGCCTCCACAGCTTACCTTGAAACAACTAATTCACAGGAGATAGATAATGAATAGTCAGGCACGCGGCCCAGCCCGCATCATTGGCACCGTAGTCTTTGTCATTGTTCTGGTAGCTCTGTTCGCCTGGCGTTTCCAGGTGCTGGGAGTTACCCACTCAGTGGCCAGCATTCGCTCTATTCACGAAGAAGAAGGCAAACCCATCGAAGTGGTTTCAGTAAGGCGGGACAACCTTACAAACCATGCCATCCTGGCTGGAACGGTGGAAGGAATCGAACAATACTCCCTGGTATCGAACAACCGTTTGCGAGTAGACAAAGTCGTCCACTCAGCAGGCGACATGGTTGAAGCAGGCGATCCAATCATTCTTTTGGAAAAGACCGCCTCCAGCCCCATGCAGCACTCCTACAACAAGTATCTCGCACTCTATGAAGATGCAGAGCGAGACTCCGAACGGATGGCTGTTCTGTTTGCTGAAGGTGCTGTATCGGCCCAGGCACTGGATAAGGCCAAAATGCAACTCCAGGTTGCCCGCACGAACCTGAATGATGCCAAGGAAGCAACCGATCTGCACGCCCCCCTTGCAGGCCAGGTGATGAGTGTTCTGGTCAGTGCTGGTGAAACCGTCAAACCCGGCAACCCACTGGCCTGGGTGGCCAGAACCGATACGGTAAGGGTTGTGTTCCAGGCAGGCAGCCGTCAGGCTCTGTCACTTAATGTTGATCAACCCGCAATCTGGCGCAGCCCGGTTGCTGGCGATATCCTTTCCGGTTCCATCGACCGTCTGGATCTCGCCGCAAACCCAAAAACTCACCTCCTTGAAGGTGATGCCCTCTTCCACAACCTCAATGGTCTGCTGCTTCCAGGTATCCTGGTATCCATCGAAGTTGAAACCGGAAACCGCCAGAATGTCTTGACCATTCCCGTGGGTGCGATGGAGAAAACGGCCAACGGTTACGCCGTATATGTCCTCGTTGAAGATGGATCGGGCGGTAAAGTTGTTCGCTTCCAGGAAATCCAAATCGGAATGCAGACATCAGACCTGATCGAAGTTACAGCTGGATTAACCGAAAACGAACAGGTGGTTGTTTTTGGTAAATCAAACCTTAAGGACGGCGATCTGGTTCAAGTCATCGACATGCGGGAGGAAGGATAAAATGGGCTTGATACGCACTCTTGTTGACAGGCCCGTCCTGTCCACCATGATCGTTCTGGCCCTTGTTGTCATGGGCCTCAACGGTTATCTGAAACTGAATCTGGAATTGATCCCCCGCGTCGACTATCCGGTCATCGTGGTCACAACTGTATACCCGGGAGCCTCCCCTGCCGAAGTGGAAAGCCAAATAACCAAACGCATCGAAGATCAGGTGGCCACTCTGGCCAACATTGAAGAGCTAATTTCCGAATCCCGGGAAAGCGTCTCCATTGTTACTGTTCAATTCTCCCTGGAAATGTCTCAGGACCAGGGTGCCATCGACGTCAAGGATAAGGTGGACGCCATCCGTGGCGACTTACCCGATGCCGCCGAAGACCCTGTGATTGCCAAGTTTGAACTTGGCGGTGGAGCGGTGGCCCAGATTGCAGTTTCCGCATCACGCCCCATGGCTGAAATTTATCGGGTTGCTGATGAAGTCATTAAGGAACGCCTCAGCCGTATTGATGGAGTGGCCGGTGTTGTCATCACAGGCAAGCGCCAGCGTGAAATACGAGTGACGGTCAAACCTGAACGGTTGCGAGCCTATGGGCTTACTCTGGGCGGCCTGCGTCAGGTTCTGCAAGCTGGAAACCTGACTATCCCCGCAGGTAACATCACCCGTGGTGGCCATGAAGTCACTTTGCGGCTTAATGGTGAAATCGAAAAGCCATCTGATTTGGAATCTTTCAGAATTCCGTTGCCAACAGGGGGAACGATAGTCCTTTCAGAGATTGCAGATATCGTTGATACAACCGAAGAATTGCGTGAATTCACGACCCTGAACCGGAAGGAAGTCATCGGCATCAACGTTATGAAGCGTTCTGATGGCAATACGGTCAAAGTAGTTGATGGCGTGGAAGAAGTGCTTGCAGAGCTGCGGACAGAACTGGGCTCTGATTTCACCATTGAAGTTGTTACTGAGGGCCGTTCCTTTGTTCAGGCTTCAGTCGATGATGTGATTAAAAACATCGGGATCGGAATCCTCCTTACGGGAATACTACTGTTTATTTTCCTTCATGATTGGCGGCAGACTCTTATTGCTGCCCTGGCCATGCCAGTGTCCGTTGTGGCAACATTCCTCTTGATGGAAAGCAATGGATTCACCCTGAATGTCATGACTTTGATGGCACTGGGTATATCAATTGGTACCCTTGTGACAAACTCCATTGTTGTACTGGAAAGCATCGCCCGACGGATTGCCGATGGCGAGAACCCACATGAAGCTGCAATCATAGGAACGCAGGAAGTTGCTGTGGCTGTGTTCGCATCGACCCTGACAAACATCGTTGTATTCACGCCAATCGCCTTCATGTCTGGAATCATTGGCCGCTTCTTTTTCCAGTTTGGCCTGACTGTTGTGTTTGCGACCCTCTTCTCTCTGGTGGTCAGTTTCTCTCTGGTACCAATGTTGGCAGCAAGGTTGCTTAAACCTGGCAAAGGCATTGGTTCAGGTAATAGTCTTGGAGCCAAACTGGCCCGTTCATGGGATGGCTTTTACGGAAGCCTGGAAAATGATTACCGCCAGGCATTGACCTATGCTCTCAAACATCGGTGGCAACCTCTGGTTTTCACCTCCATTCTTCTGGTCGGTTCTTTTTACCTGCTCAGCTGGGTGGGTGGAGAGTTTATCCCCGTAACGGATCAAAGTAAGTTGTTGGTCAAGGTTGAACTCCCTGAAGGCACAAGCTTACACCGAAGCAGAGAAGTCTCGGCGCGTATTGAGAACATCCTCTGGCAGCAACCGGAAACTTCTGCCGTTCTATCGCGGGCAGGAGGAGGCCAATTGGGTGTCGAGGATATTGAGATACTTGTCCGTATGATCCCTCCCGTTGAGCGTGAAATCAGCTTGATGGACTTCATTGCCCGGATCAGACCGACCCTGGCTGTGATACCTGACGCTAAGATCAATGTCATCGCCTCTGGTGAAGGAAAACGGCCTGAACCGGAGCTTATTTTAGAAGTGCTGGGAGACAATCCGGAAACTCAGGTAGCAGCTGCTGAATCCCTTTTTGGAATAATGAGAGGGATTCCTGGCTTGGTTGACGTTACATCAAGCCAGGCCACAGGGAAGCCTCAAATTGAGTTTATACCCAGACGACTTCAACTGGCGGCCCATGGACTGACCGCAGCTCAGGTGGGCTTTGACCTGCGCACCGCTTACGAAGGTGAGAAAGCGGGTGTCTTCCGGCAGGACGGAGAAGAGTTCGACGTGGTTGTGCGTTACCCAGCATCTTCACGTCAGGACCCTGCAGACTTGTCTGACCTTCCTGTTGCCTCACGCAGCGGGTATATCGTGCCATTGGCTGATGTGATGGAAATGGTAGAGGGTGTGGGCACCCCCACTCTTTACCGAGCGGACAAGCAACGCAAAATAGAAGTGACCGCCAATATTGGATCAGGCAGCCTCAGTGGAATGAGGAAGATCATTGACAGCGGGTTGGCGGAGGCTGACATCCCCGATGATGTAACCATTAAATACGGTGGAAACGCAGAACATCAGGATGAGGCCTTTGCTTCTATTATCGGGGCACTTATTCTGGCCATTATTCTGATCTACATTGTTATGGCTGCCATGTTGGAAAGTTTCATTCACCCCATGACGGTTATGGTGACCTTGCCCCTGGGATTGATTGGACTTGCTGTGGCGTTGTTCTTCACTGGCCAGACGATTAATATCTTCTCACTGATGGCCATGATCATGTTGATTGGTATTGTGGTGAATAATGCCATCCTGCTGCTGGATTACACGGGGCAACTGAGGTCCAAGGGGATGTCGTTGACGGAGGCTTTGCTTGAGGCCTGCCCCACTCGTTTGCGGCCCATCATCATGGCTAATCTGGCCATTGCCATTGGGATGATTCCGCAGGCCATGGGAGGTGCCGGGTCGGAGTTCAGGACACCCATGGCTGTGGTTCAGATTGGTGGTGTGCTTATTTCGGCGGTGTTTACTCTGTTTGTTATTCCTATTGTGTACTCGCTTTTTGATGGGATGACTTTTGCTGGGCGGAAGTCTGAAAAGTAATAACGGTGTTTTGATGGAGATTGCTGGCGGCGATTGAAAACCATTGAGGAATTCAGTTGTCGTCAGCAGCCCTTCCCAGCTGGTCAAATGAATTCAACCAGGACAAACAGGTGCAATATGATTTTAAAACCAATAGGCACAATCCACAGTCCTTTCACCAACCTGAAAGGCATGCCCATCCAGCCCACTGGCGCTTCCGGCGTCAAAGGAACTGTCGAGGTCTTTGAAGAATATGCCGACGGCCTGCTGGACCTTGATGGCTTTTCCCACATCATCCTTTTGTATCAGTTTCATCGCAGTGACGGGTTCAAACTGAGAGTGGTCCCCTTCATGGATACCGTGCAGCGGGGCATCTTTGCCACCCGCGCTCCCAAAAGGCCCAACGCCATTGGCTTGTCCATCGTTCAGCTGGAAAAAATTGAAGGCAGGATTCTTCACATTGAAGGTGTGGATATTCTTGATGGTACACCGGTTGTTGATATCAAACCCTACGTGCCGGACTTTGATTATCCGGAAAATGTTCGTGCGGGCTGGCTGGACAGTTCACCTAAAACAGTGACTGAAAAGCGATCGGATGATCGGTTTATTTAGATTAAGGCCGCCAACCCTCCCAGGTTGGCGGCCAACAAAGACCTCAAAACATCACTTCACCAAAGCCATTTTCTGAACCCGGACCTCGCCCCCGGCCCGTACTTCATAGAAATAAACTCCTGATGAAACCTCGCCGCCCTGGCCGTTGGTGCCATTCCACATCACCTGTCCTGCCCCCGCGTCATGTTGCTCATCCAGCAGGGTTTTGACCAGATTGCCGCGCATATCGAAGACTTTGATGCTCAGACGACCATCCCTTGGCATCATAAATTCGATGGTCGTATTGGGGTTGAAGGGGTTCGGATGATTCACGGCCTGCAGCGTCTCCAACCCGGGAGTGTCAGCAATAATATAAGGGATTTCCTGCCCAAAATTATCCAACACCTGGCGCAGCAGATACGAGCGCGCCGACATGCCAAAACTGTTGCCTTCGCTGCCAGGGTCAGTTCTCACAAATTCGAAAGCGAATGGCAGTGAGATGACTGTGCCCTGGTTCTGGCACAAGGTGGCAGCCGAATAGTTGTAGTCCGGGTTGCCCTGAGGGTTGGTGAATGAAGCCAGCCGTTGGGCTCCTTCCAAAGGCACCACCGCGTCAAAGCTTTTAAAACCAGGACAGCCACCATAGGCCAACCAGGAATTGTCCGCTTCAAACACCGGGTTGCCGTCATCAACTCGCACAACGGATGACGACTGATTATGAATCATTGGCCGGATGTTGGAGTTCAGCACCTGCAAACCAAATGTCTCCGCCAACACCTGTTGGGTGAAAGCTGAAGTCAGGTTGAGCTGGGACAGGAAGTTATCTCCGGTAGCAAAAAGATGCTTGTCCTCCATTTGCAGCCATTGGGAGATCAACCAGGCATCGGCCTCGGTCATGACTTCGCTGTAATATGAACCGCTGCTGTAAAGGATGATGGAATACCCGGCCAATTGGGCGGGAGTTGCTCTCTGGCCCAGTCCATTACCCAGGGCGCTCCATGGAGCAGAAGTATCATAAACATCGCAGTTCTCGCCGACTGTCAGATCATTATTCCGCAGGGCTGAATACCAGGCGGCCCGGCCATCTTTGCCCCCGTCATTCCAGAACAGAACCGAAGCACTTTGAACCAGGTCGTCACCCTCTTGCACCACCGACGGCAAGGCGCGCACGGTGAACAGTGGATCGTAGGCCATGGGGCTGTCCATGCGGCTGAAACCGCTGGTGTCCGCGGGCATGGTGGTTGTTTGATACTCGCCCAGATAATCGTCGGTGCCGGAGATGAAATAGTGCAGGATATCCCCTGGAAAAAGAAAACCGGTGTCTGGTAAATCGAAGGCAAAGCGGTCGGGAATCAGCTCGCCTTCTTCGTTGCGAACCTGCCATCCTTCGGTGGCTCCCACATTGGGCAAACCACTGGTGCGGTAGGGGTCGAAAGCAGGGTTGGCTTTCAGGCGGTAATTCAAGAGCGGCTGTCCGTACAGCACCGAATCTTCACGCAGCAGTGTGACGTTGGCCACGATGGAGTCGCCGGCCTGCGTGAGATACTGACCGCCGATTTCCACACCGGTGGCCATGTCGAAACGCACACTGTTGGATGCAGGGTTTTCCAGATCAAGCTGACCGCTGGCTGGCAGGGCATCCTGAGCCATATGTTCCGGGTGCGCTCCAATGGCAGGACCATAAATCTCATAAGCGCTCAATCGCACATTGTCGTAATAGGGTGCCGGAGTTCCGTTGAAACCACACCAGCCCCAGGAATGGCCAATTTCAATCAACCCCAAAGAAACCTGGACATATTTGGCGCCGGTTACGACCAAAGGCGAAATGTCCATTCTCTGCCGGGAGTACCCGTGACCGTAATATAAATAACCAAGGTTATCCCACGGTGCGTTTTCAATATCCCCGGGATTTTCGGACGTGGTGGAGCGCACATTCCACAATCTGAAAATTCCTGGTTCATCCCAATCCAGACTCATATGGGAATAGACATCGTATTCCAGGTAATATCCATTGGTTCCCAGGGACGAAACATCAATCACCGGAGAGAGCACCAGATTATCCAGATGGTGTGCCATCCCCAGCAAACCACCGGTGTTGTTGACAATGAACCCAAAGGGGCCATAACACCAATCGAGGCACATGGTGCCGCCGGTGCCGGGAACAACCTGTCCATCATCAATGAAAGCGACCTGGGAAGACGAGTTTTGCTGGCAGGTATCAATGTCATCCAGGTTCATCCAGAGTTTGGAAAAATCTCCCACACCCTGCACAATGCCATGCTGCCAATCACCCATGGTTCCGTCTTCAAAATCAGAAAAGGAATTGATGTCGCCGTTGTCCATCTGAACGCGAATGTCATCCACCTGGCAGGCACCAGACCCGGCATAATAACAGTCTTCATCGGACCAACCGCCGTCCGATTGCACAATAAACTGCAGACGCACCTGATCGCCTGCGGGGCCGAAGTAATCATTGGGTTGATAGGTCACCGATTCCTGCAGATGATAGTTGGTGGCCTGGCCATCAGTCTGGAACAGATAAACAAAATCTCCGCCGGAAAAATCGGCACGCAGATAAACATAGTCATAGCCATCTTCCACATCGTAATTCAACCAGGCATCAACTGTTACCTGGCAAGGCTGCCCAGGGTCAGCCACAGTTCCCTGCCATTCGATGATTTCATGGTAGTTGTTGCCGTATCCACCCTCCACATCGGGCGAATCACAGGCTGGATACTGCAGGCTGCCGCACCAAACAGCGTTGTTGCCTGCTCCATGGCCATTCAAACCCTCTGCGTGATAAGTGGCAACATGCCAGGCATTGCCTTCGGGAACTGTCTGGTCCAGGCCGGTCCAGCCATTCCAGTCGGTGGATCCAGACGGAGTTTCGAATTGGCCATTGTGCCAGGCTCCTGAACCGTGAGGCCCTATGAGCAGGACCGTATCGACGACAGTTTTGGCATGATCGGCAGGCCCGCCTGTGATGTGGTTTTCGGTATTTGAAAATTTCCATTGGGGTGTGGCGGAAAACGCCAGGGCAGGCAGTGCCAGAAGTAAGATGAGAGCCAGGTGTAAAATTTTCATTGTTTCCCCCCAGGGTATTGAGAACTCGGTATGACTGTGGTCTTATTACTTTGGACACGCGTCTTCTGTTTTTTAAAAATCTTTTTGAACTTTATGTTGTTGGGCTGAGTCGCTGGCGTGAAAAAAGACTCAGACCCAATAATAAAACCCCGCTGACGATAAACAGCAGCATCCACAAGGGAGCTTTTAGCATGCGGTCCTGAACCATCTGGGCCCAGTTGCCTGTATTGAAGCACACACTGATACGGCCGGGAGCAACCAGATCGGCAGGCACCGTAGCCAGGACAGCGCGTAAAGTTTGCGGGTCTTCGTTCAGAGGGGGAAGCTGGATTTGGGTGTTTGAGGTGGTACCAACCCAATTAAAATCACTGGCCACATCCGAAAGGGTGATCCGATAGCTGGTGGCGCCATCGACAGGTTGCCAGGTGAGCAATGTGTTTTCGGCGATCACCATTTCGCCTTCTACGGGCCGGATGAAATGCGGGTCGTCATGAGCACCGCGCAGATGAACAAAATCACCTGAGGGAGCCGGAGGCAGAAGCATTAAAAGAGCAAGGCAGGCTGCGATGAGGGCGGATCCAGCGGAAGCCTGAACAGATGAACGCTGCCACCAAATTCGTTTGGAGGCTGGAGGCAACACCAATGCTCCAGCTTGCAGACCTTGCTCCAAACGAGTGTTGAGCGCTTGATCAAGACGGCAGGCATCGCACAGTTGCAGGTGGGCCTGTAATTGTTGTGAGCGCTCTTCGGTGGTTTCATCCACTTCGAGCTCCCACAGACAGTTGCCCATTGCCGGGTCAATGCATTCCCAGCTGCTATTGACTTCAGTTTTTGAATCCCTACTGTAATTCATTATCTACCTCGTCGCTTTGGCGCCCTCTGGAGGTTCTCTTGAGCTTCCCATGTGCAGGACTCCCGAATCCCGCCTTTTCAAAAATCTTTTTTATTCTGCCCAAACACTGGTTCCGGCGGTAATACACAGCCTGAACTGTTTTCAGGCCCAATTGCCGGCTCAAATCCTCCATGCTGCGATGTTGCAGGTAGATGCCCCGCAACAGGTTTGCGCACACCTCATCGAGATGTTCAAGGGCAACTCTCAGCCCCTCCATTATTTCATCATCCAGCAGAAGATCCAAAGGGCTGGCATTGGATGATTCATACAGGTTTTCCACCTTATCCAGATTGGTGGTGGGCCGGTATTTCCGCCATCGATAAAGATTGCGGCAGCGGTTGCGGATGATGGTGGAGGCAAAAGACTGGGGATTTTGGGGAAGAGCCCCTCCCTGGCGCAAATAGGCCAGCAAGGCGATCAAAGCATCCTGGACCAGATCTTCACATTCCAGATCGCCCGGGCCCAGAAAACCTTCGGCCACCTTGCGCAATTCGGGTTGCAAGTGCGAGCAGAGGGCTTCTCCTGCATCATCCTGCCCGCTTTGGTAGCGGGACATAAGATTATGCAGCCTGGAGGTATCAGGAGTTTGAGTCTGTTCGGGCATGACTATTCCATGGAGTGCTTGTGGATCCCTTTGAACGAGGGCATAAGTATACAGTGCGAGCTAACCCTAAAGCAACAGGCCATGGGTTTTGAGCCGGAATCGGGCCACGCCTTTGCGGCCTGGCATGGGTTTGTAGAGAACATCCTTCAGAGAATTTTCCACCTGTTCGGCGGTGGCACCCCGCATGGTAAATGCCGCCACATGCACGGTGGGCAGGAAGGGTGCTCCTGCACCAAGGTCTCCGGCGGGCTTCAACTCAATGGTGGTGTCGAATGTGGATTCCAGTTTGTTTTTTACATTCAGATATTTATCGTGATAAAGGCCGGCGGCGAGATCGCAGGGGAGAAAGAAACGGATCGCCTCAGGATCGGGAAGCAGCTCGGTGGAAAATAATTCCACGGCATCTTCGAGCAGGTTTTTGAGGGACGAGGCTTGTTGTGGGATGGGCGGAGCATCTTCGGCATCATCCAGGATTTTGAGATCGCCATGCCACAGCAAAGTGTACAAGCGGCCCTGGGTGGTGGTGATGGTTTCTGAATTGTTCTTCTTTAAATTCTGCAGTTCGAAGATGACTTCTGAATTCCAATTGTCGGCGAAAGCTGAGTCGTCCTGGCCTGGGGTTTTGCTCATTACGCCTTTTGAGGGAGATAATATTTGGATGGCTTGGATGGAGGATTTTCGGGCTTTAGACCAGGGAAGTTTATATGCCTCTTTTTGATTGTATAAGGTATCGCCCTGTTCGAAGCGGCAGGTGCTGATGGGGTCGGCAAAGGCTTTGGGGATAGCCCAGGTGAAGTTTGGAAAGAAGTTTGTTTTTGATGAGGCCATGGTTTTCCCTTGAATAATTTTTCACCCTATGAGGGCGCTACCAATTTTCACCACCAACTGGATCACCTGAATCGATTTTCCGATGGATGTTTTTTTCTGTAATTCCAATGAGCAAGTCTTCAAGGTTGTTGGACTTTGAGGGAATAACCCTGATGACCAGATGGCCATTTTCAAGATTTAAACCAACTTCTGTCCCTTCGGAAACCTGAATTTTCTCAGCCAGAGCTTTGGGAATTATTATTCCCAAGCTGTTGCCCCATTTTACAACTTTTGTACGCATATTGACTCCCTTACTTGATGCTAAGAATATACTAAGCGAGGGATCTATTCAAACCGTCAAAAGAATAATCCCCCCAATAGTCATCACCATGCCGGCAATGGTCTTGATGGTTACCGGCTCTCCCCCCAGAGTCATTGCAAGGGCCGCACCAAATAATGGTGAGGTGAAAGCTATGGGCATCACCTTGGAAAGTGGCGCGCCTTTCAGAGCAGTGTAAAAACACAACATTCCGATGGACCCGGCCACCACTCCGCCACCAATAATCATGTAGGCAAGAGCCTTGGGCGAGGCCTGCGTAACCATCTTCCATTGGGGAGCACTGACAAATCCAAGGATTATCAAAGCCACGGCCGTGCGGATGGTGATTCCCAATTGAGGAGGCAGATTTCCCAGGTGCAGTCCCTTTTTTTCAAAGTAGCCACCAAAGCCCCAGGCGGCGGCAGTCAGCAGAGCGAAGAGTTGGGGTTTCAAAAGTCATCCTCCGGGTCAGGGTGCGCGAGTGTTATGCAGGAAATTTAAGACCCGACAGCCAGTCAGGAAAGCAGTATCCGGCACACTGGTTGCTGTTCCGGGTGGTATGCCTTACCCTGGTCCGAACCCAACCTTGCAGGAAATGGAAAAACATGACCCCTCGTGCATTGGAAATCCTCAACAATGTCTTTGGCTATGGCACCTTTCGTGGCAGCCAGGAAGCCATCATTAAACATCTTATCGGTGGTGGACATTCCCTGGTTTTGATGCCCACCGGTGGCGGCAAAAGCCTGTGTTATCAAATTCCCGCCATGGTCCGAAAAGGCACCGGGTTAGTGGTTTCACCCCTGATCGCCTTGATGCAGGACCAGGTCGGAGCCCTGCTGCAAGTGGGAGTCAAGGCGGCCTGTTTGAACTCCAGTTTGCCCCTTGAAGAAATCCGCCGTGTGGAATCTCAGCTGGTTCGTGGTGAATTGGATCTGGTTTACCTGGCTCCTGAACGTTTACTGCAGGATGGCACTTTGGAAATGCTGGACCGGTGTGAGCTCTCTTTGATCGCTATCGACGAAGCCCATTGTATCTCCCGCTGGGGACACGATTTCCGCCCGGAGTATCTGCAGCTTGACACTTTGCGCCAGCGCTGGCCTCAGTTGCCCATGCTGGCCTGCACCGCCACGGCGGACGAGCGCACGCGAACTGAAATCGTAAACAAGCTGGATTTGGGAGATGGCCGCGTCTTCATCACCGGATTTGATCGGCCCAATATTCGTTACAGAGTCACCAGCAAAGAAAATGAAAAAAAGCAGCTGTTGGACTTTATTAAAAACGAACATCATAACGATGCAGGCATCGTCTATTGCCTCTCCCGCAAACGAACAGAACAATTCGCAAAATTCCTCAACGAAAACGGTCTCAAGGCCCTGCCCTACCACGCCGGTTTGCCTGCGTTGGTCCGCCAAAAAAATCAAAACCGGTTTCTTACTGAGGAGAGCCTCATTATCGTCGCCACTATCGCCTTCGGCATGGGCATCGACAAACCGGATGTGCGCTTTGTGGCCCACATGGATTTGCCCAAAAGCATCGAGGCCTACTATCAGGAAACAGGACGCGCCGGCCGTGATGGATTGCCTGCCAATGCCTGGATGACCTACGGCATGCAGGATGTCATCCTGCAATCGCGATTTACTGAAAACAGCGATGGCGATGAAAAGCATAAACGCAGTGAAAGACAAAAACTGGATACCATGCTCGGCTATTGCGAAACGGTAACTTGTCGAAGGCAACTTCTTCTCGAATACTTTGGCGAAAAATTATCAGAACCATGCGGAAACTGTGACACCTGTCTTGAACCTGTGGATACTTTTGACGGCACCGAAGCAGCTCAAAAATTGCTCTCTTGTATTGTGCGCACCGGACAAAAATTTGGTGCTCTCTATGTCATCGATGTTCTGCGCGGCAGCGAGAGTGAACGCATTGGAAAGTTTGGACACGACCGTTTAAGCACCTACGGCATCGGCAAAGAATTTGATGCATGGCAGTGGCGCTCCATCATCCGGCAATTAGTCACTAAAGGAATTCTGGCTGTAGATTTGGAAGGCTATGGCGGACTGCGACTCACACCCAGCGCGCGACCCATTCTGCAAGGTGAAGAAAGCCTGATGCTGCGCAAAGAGGCTGCGGCCGCCAATCGCCCCAAAAAGGTTAAAAAGAAGAAAGCCACCGCCGCTTTGTTGCTGGAATCCGGTACTGATGCTGAGGGTGAAGCCAACCAGGCCCTCTTTGAAGATTTGCGGGAATTGCGTCGGGCTATTGCAACTGAGCAGGAAGTTCCGCCCTACGTCATCTTCCATGATAAAACTCTGGCGGCCATGGCTCTGCACCGACCTGTTGATGAAGGGGGTTTTCTGCAGATCAGCGGGGTTGGGCAGGCGAAACTGGAGCGGTACGGAGAAAAGTTTTTGGCGGTGATTCGGGAAAGCAGTTGAGACGATCTCTCAACATTCTTTTTGCCGGTACTCCAGGGAGCTTACCAACAAAGCCACCGCCACCATCACATCAATAGCTCCCAGTACTCCCAGCCCAACCGCATTACCAACCAGGATCCTCTTGAGCACAAACATCATCACCATCATGGACAGAACAAAAACAGCCAGCTGGGGAGGATAAATCTGCCACGGCCACAACTTGCCCTCGACCGCACATAACCGGGCAATGTTTACACGCAGGCGTTTGCGCATCACAAAAACAGCCTTGGATGCTCCAAGTGCCACGGCCACGGGAATGACCCAAAACAAATGCCAGATAGGCATGCCAGCATTGAAAGCCCGCAGGAACAGCCGGGCTGAGGCATAGACCAAAGAGAAACCACCCATAACCAAAAGGCTCTGGGCCAAAATCAACATCACTCGGGGAGATAGCATCAATATTCCAAAAATCTGAAGGACAGGGTCTTTTCTACACCAGCAATAATACACCAAAATGAAAACCCCGCATCCCAAAGGATACGGGGTTTTTCATTCATGTGGAATGGGACTGGCTTACCAGCGACCGCCACCGCCGCCGCCGCCGCCACCGTAGCCGCCGCCACCGCCGCCACCGCCGGTGCGACGAGGACGTTCCTGGGCTTCGTTCACACGCAGGGCACGGCCACCCATTTCGAAACCGTCGAGAGCCTGGATAACTTTGTCCAGAGATTCGTCGTCAACTTCGACAAAACCGAAGCCACGGGGGCGGCCAGTTTCGCGGTCGTTGATCAAGGCAACACTGTGCACGGTACCGTGCTGACCGATGAGGTCGCGAATTTGGTCTTCAGTTGCACTGAAAGGCAGGTTGCCGAGGTAGATCTTCTTCATTTTCCATCATCTCCAAGTGCCGGATTTCCGGCAAACACAAGACATCGGGAACCCAGGTATCTCCGGCGAATCCTTTAGTCTCGAACTAGCCCGACCAGTTGCCGGACTCAATCCCCCGATTGTCGGGAGAGTATCTGAATGTCCCCCTGCGCAGTTGACGCAACTGAACATTGTCCTCCAATTTGGATACAACGCTAACCGATGCGACTGCCTAAGACAACTCTTTTTTGCTCTTCAAGTAAAGAAAGCTCAAGCGTTTAATGGACTATTTCCACTTCTCCATATTTGGCCCTGGTGTTTAACCACAGCACTGGGCCGGGTGTTTCGGCATTGGCGTTTGTCCCCATGGACGCTTTGTTGCTGAGATTATCAACATTGATACTCTTGGGAATAATCACTGCCATTCCACCCATTTTGGCTGAAAGATTTACGTCGCAATCATTGACCCAGGCACCACCAAGATCTACCTCGGCTCCACCCATGGAGCTGGAAATATCCAAAATGGCAGGGCTGGCATTGCCCACATCTTCGATGGATCCACCTCCCATTGCAAACCTGATACGCAAGTTGGACATAGGCTCTTTAGTGGGCTCGCTGAACTCAATCATACCGCCGCCCTGGCGCATCGAAACATCTGCAGATGTCAGCCAAAGACCGCCTAAATCTCCCTCAAGCCCCCCCTTTGAGACCCTGGCCACTAACTCCACTGGAACATCCGGAGGTAAAAATACATGAATTTTTGTGGATGGTCCCTGGGAGAACATCGATTGCATAAAAGCACGCATGCCGGAACCTGTGCGCTTGAAATCCAATTCAAACTGCCAGGAAGAGTCCGGAAGAGTGGAAAAATGCTGCTGCAGATCATAGAGTTCACCGTCGTAAACGGCTTCGACGCGTAATCCTTCCCCCGGTTCGGCCGATTGAATCTGGAATTCACCCTGGGCCATATCCAAAACCACCCGCCCGGGATGGCCAGCAAGCATGACACTGCTGTCAGCCTTCAGCGGAGTTAGCACTTCAGAGGTCGGATCACTCTTTTTGACATCATTCCAGGCCAACAGTGCGGTTATTCCGACAATGAGCAAAAGCAAAGCCGATGCACCAAGGCAACCAAAACAGCCGGTTTTGAAACAACCACGTGGGCTGGGCATAGAAAAATCCTTTCAAAAGTAAAAACAAAATGGAGGTGATGAAGATACGGCATTCTTACGACAAAGTTACAGCACCTTCAGATCAGGAACCACTCAAACTTTCCCTGTTCCAGCCGATAAAACAACACACCCCTTGATGTCTCTGGAACCCAAGCGATCGGGCAGCTGCTGTGAAAAAGTTCAAACCCACTCTCTGGATTATTGTCGCCCTGGTTGTGTCTGTGCCTCTGGTGGGACCATCTGTCTGGCAACAAATGTCCAAGCAATCTCCCGAAAGCAATGTGCTGCTGGGCACCATGGCCGACTTCCCGAATTCATCCAAATGGATTCCCATCACCGGCGAGCCCCAGGACATCGCCCTGTTGGGCTATTCCCAGACCGGTGCCCTGGGTGATGCTTTGTATTTCAAAAATCCTGGATTCTATCTGGAACAGGTGCTGGTCGGAGGCGTGAAATGCAGCCGCGTGTCCATGCCCAAGCAAATCATGCTGAAAACCGAAGGCCTGCCCGAAGTGCCGGTCATGTCGCGCAGCATCCTGGTTCCACCGGGCAGCAAAACCACCTTGAAAATTGTGGAGCACATAACCCGCCAGATCAAAATGGATCCGGTGATTCCATCGTTGGGTCACCTGACCCGTGATATCAATCCCCTGGGATTGGTTCCCCGGTTTGATGAATTCTACAAACGCAACGAAGTCTGGCCCAAAAATGTGGTGGAAGTGGGGAAAGTTTTCACCCTGCGCGAGTACAGCGGGGTGAATCTGCGTTTTTATCCCCTGCGTTATGATGCCGGCAAGGGTCTGCTTCTGGTCACGGAAAAAATCACTGTTGATATCATCACTGAAGAAACTGATGCCACCATCAAAACAACCACCCTTGAGTTGAAACCCGGTGGGCAGGAATTCCAAACTGTTTACCAACGGATTTTTGGGGACGACCTGCCGGTTGACTCGGCCAGCAAGTACAATAGCCTGCCCACCCGGGGCCGCATGCTGATCATTGCCCATGAATCGCTGGCCTCATCCATGGGAGATTTTGTCGCATGGAAGCAGCAACTGGGTATTGATGTGACCTTGCGCACCACGGCGGAAATCGGGAACAATGCCACCAACATCGGCACCGCCATCGCGGACATGTACAAAGATGATGAAGGCCTGACCTGGGCCATTCTGGTGGGCGACATTGACCTGGTGGCCACCCACAGCGGCGGCTACGATGGATCCGATTCCGACAGCCGCTACGCCATGATCGACGGCCCCGACCTGTATCCCGACATTTATGTTTCCCGCATTTCAGCCAACAACACAACGGAGTTGCTCACCCAGTTGAACAAGTTCATTGCCTATGAAAAATCACCATCCACCGGCGATGAAGCCAGCTGGTACCGGCGTGGTGTAGGCATCGCCAGTGACGAAGGATCTCCCTCGGATACAGAGCGGGCCGAGCTGTTGCGGACCGATCTTCTGAATTACGGCTTCCACACCGTGGATGGAATATACCAGGGGCAAGGCGGAAACTCATTGGCCATCACCACTGCCCTGAACGAGGGTGCCAGCATTGTGAATTACCTCGGTCACGGTTCGGGCACCAGTTGGGGAAGTGTCTATTTCAGCCGAGCTCAGGTGGCCGCACTGGACAACGGCCCACGCTGGCCCTGGATTGTGGATGTGTCCTGCTCCAACGGTGATTTCAGTTTGGACGAATGCCTGGCCGAAGCCTGGCTGCGCGCGGGAACTCCCGATGCTCCCCAGGGAGCAATTGGAATTATTTCCGCATCTTCACTGGCCCCCTGGGTGCCGCCTACGGTGATGCAGGCAGAAGTGATCGACCTGATCATCGGCGAAGAATCCTTCACCCTGGGCGCCCTGTTTTACTCGGGATTGATGAAAGTTCTGGACCAGTACACGGGCGTTCCGGTGGCCGAACAGGTCATCGATCAGAACGTGGTGTTTGGCGATTGCTCCCTCATGGTGCGCACCAATACTCCCGGCACCTATGCCGTCAGCGGTCCTGAGGATTTGTCTTCGGCAGCCACGGTCTGGACCGGGACCATCAACGGCCTTGAAGGCTCGGTGGCAACCCTGACCTGGGATGGAGTTTTGTATGGCATCGGCATTGTTGGCGCAGGCGGCAGCACTTCAATTTCCCTGACTGCGTCCCTTGTGGATGTTGAACAGATTCGGCTGACGGTTTCGGGCTTCAACATGGTCCCGCATCAGGAATTGTTGAGCATTGACGGCAGCCAGGTCAGTG
>JAOZJV010000681.1 GCA_029935695.1 Candidatus Krumholzibacteriia bacterium
TTGCTGGAAAGAGCGGAAAAAGAAGATGATGAAGAAGCAGGCCTGGGCAGGTTTCTGGAAATTCCCTGGCTAAAAGAAGGCAACCTGGAACATCCTGATTGGGGAGATACCGTGTTGGGTCAAATTTGGATCGAGGATGGCACCATGGGGGTGGAAGTAAATTCGAAACAACGGGCCAACACTATCAAGGGAATTATTGGTGATCTTTTTGGTGACCGGGCTGTCCTGGCAGAAACTGAAGAAAGTCCACAAACCGGGGCATCTTCGATCTACCCCGGTCAATTGACCCATGAGGAGATTGGTGAGGCTTTTGAAGACCCCGCCTTTCGAAAGGCAATGCAGGAAAAATCTTCGCAGCATTGGGAAAATTGGCTTGATGAGGAAATTCCGGAATTGGGTGGCTCACCGCGACAGGCCGCCAAAACGGCAGAAGGTCGTGAAACCCTTGCTGAATTATTGGATGACATACAAAACAAAACCAGGGAAACTGGTCTAATTGTAGATGTTTTTTTTGAAAAACTGGACTGGGTTCGTGGAGAGCTGGGTATTTGAATTGCGGGTTCTTGTTCGCTGTCAATGCCCTCTGGCCCAATAAAGAGTAAGGAAAAACCCCGTGAAAAAAATGCCTATTCATCCCCTGTTGGCCAAAAGGCGGGAAGCACTAATTGCCTCTGGCCCTGAGCGCCTGGCAGAAGCTCTGATGGAGTTGGCAAACCATCATCCTCAAGCCGAGGCGATTATTGAAAGCCTTACCTCGGAACCCAATAAAATTCTTGAGCAGTTTCAAGCAAAATTGAAGGAGATATCAACATCAGGTCATTTTTATTCCTGGCGAGAAATTTCCACTTTTGCTGGTGAACTTTCTGGTCTGCTTTGGGACCTTGAAGAAGGCGCCGAAGACGGTATTACCGGCATCATCATGATGTGCAAATTTTTTGAATGCGACAGTGCCGCCATTGAATCCTGTGATGATTCCGGTGGTGAAATTGGGCTGGTTTTCACCGACCAGGCAACCAAATTATTCACCTGTTTTGCCACCGATGTTGAGGACAAAGACTGGCTCAGCAGGCAACTCGTAAAGCTTTACAAAGAAGAACATTATGGCTTAAGAGAAAATCTGATGAAATCTGCAAGTTTGTTCTTACCCGAAGAGCATTTAAGAAAGCTTGTTGATCATTGCTGGGTTCTTGTGGATGAATGCAACGATGGCCATGAACACCGCCATTGGTTCAGCGCTATTGAAAGTTTGGCTGTGCAATTGAACGATCCGGCACTCTTTGAAAAAACACGACTTGTGCATGACCCCAAACCAGGAACCGCCTCCTGTTTGGATATAGCCCAAGTGTATCTGGATTTCGGGGAATTCCAGGCAGCCCTTAAATGGATTGAGAAAGACCCCGACCCTGGAGAATTTCAGAAAAACAAACGTGAGGAAATGCTGCAAACAATTTTCATACATGAAGGTGAGAATGAAAAATTAGCCGGGATCCTGTGGAGCCGTTTTCGGCAGTTTCGGTCTATTGAGAATCTCCAGGAGCTGTTGTCGGTTATTGGAGAAGACCAAAGGGATATAATTATTTCCAGGGAATCCGCATCGATTCTGGCCCAAACGGAGTTTCGGGGCTCTGATGCAATGTTCTTGTTGGAAACTGAGCAAATAGATGCCACAGAAAAATACATTTTCAAATGCGTAGACCAACTGAACGGTGAATTCTACTCAACATTGCTTACTTTGGCCGAAGCCATGGAAAGAGAAAAACGCCCTCTGGCTGCATCAATACTTTACCGGTCTCTGCTTGACTCCATTCTCGAACGTGGCTATTCCAAAGCCTATCATCATGGGGTTCGGTATCTTGAAAAACTGAACCTTCTGAATTCGGTCATTGACGACTGGAAAGACCATTCCCCTCACATCCAATATCATAGATTTCTCAGGTTTAACCATGGCCGCAAACGCAGCTTTTGGGAGAAATATGAGGATCCAAGCGACATTTAAAAAGAAGGGCTGGGGAAATCTAAATGTCGCTGGCCAAATGGGGAAAAGTGTCCTGGAAACTGTTTGCGCATATGCCAATGAGCCAGGGCTAGGTGGTGGATACATTGGGGCCATCGATAACGCCAGCTATAAAGAGATCAACCGAACTGATACTTTAGGAGCCAGCAACCACCTCAGGCGATTGCGAGATGATCTTATCTCTTTATTGCCAAATGCTTTAGTCAAAAAACTTTCTGCACAAAAGAAAAAACCCCGT
>JAOZJV010000682.1 GCA_029935695.1 Candidatus Krumholzibacteriia bacterium
TTGGTTTCTGGATCTCCACGTTTTGTTCCCTGCACTCCCAAAGGGATTTTGCGAATGCTGACCCATTATGGCTTGCCCATGGCCGGGAAGAATGTGGCAGTTGTGGGACGCAGTGTCATTGTGGGCCGGCCGCTGACACTTCTGCTCTCTCTTAAGCGGGATGATGCCAACGCAACAGTCACCCTGTGCCATTCCGGCACCAAAAACCTGGCAGAAATTACTTCAAAAGCCGATGTGGTGGTGGCGGCCATCGGTGTTCCCAAAGCCCTGGGCCCAGATGAAATTGCTGAAGGTGCCATCGTGGTGGATGTGGGCATCAACCGCATTGACGCTCCAGAGCGTCCCAAAGGAACCCGCCTGGTGGGAGACGTGGATTTCAGTGCATTGAAGGGACGTGTCTCGGCCATGACACCTGTGCCTGGCGGGGTCGGTCCCATGACCATCGCTATGCTCCTTGAGAACACCTGGGAAGCCATGTGCCATATGGAGGGCCTGGATGGATAAAGAGGTCCTGTTGCAGGAACTGGCCATGGAGCGGAAGGTTGTTGAAAAAGCCCTGGTTGCTGCACTGCGGCGCGAAAAGGGAATTCCCAGGCGCTTGAGGGAAGCCATGCAGCACAGTCTGCTCAGTGGCGGTAAACGATTGCGCCCCATCCTTATGCTTTGGGCGTATGATGCTTTCTCTGGGGGCCGCCGCAAACCGGCAGTGCAGCGCGATATGGCTGTTGAAGCTGCCTGCGCCCTGGAAATGCTGCACACTTACTCTCTCATTCACGATGATTTGCCCGCCATGGACGACGATATTCTGCGGCGTGGCCTTCCAACTTGCCATGTGGCTTTTGATGAAGCCACGGCGATTTTGGCGGGGGATGCGTTGCAGGCTTTGGCATTTACGGTCCTGGCTGGGAGTTCCGGCGCCGAGGGTGGAAATATGGTGCAGATTCTGGGCAAGGCCGTGGGACCATCGGGCATGGTTGGCGGTCAACAGGATGATCTTGATTCTGAAGGAATGGATGTGGATGCACGGCTGATTCGCCGCATTCATCTGGGCAAAACCGCGGCCTTGCTGGCTGCTTCTCTTGAAGCTGGCGCCCAGTTGGCTCGGGCGCCTCAGGAAGCCTGCCGGAAAATTCATCAGGCGGGATTGAATCTGGGGTTGGCTTTTCAGGGTGCCGATGACGTCCTGGATGTGACGGCCACCAGTGAACAACTGGGAAAAACTGTCGGCAAGGATCAGGCTGCGGGCAAAGCCACCTGGGTTCGGGTCGAAGGTCTGGAAAAAGCCCGGTCCCGCACATCCCGCTATGGACGAAAAGGGATCAGGGAACTTGCTGATGTCCTTCCCGCTGGAGCCGCTGGGCAGCGACTGCTGGCTATGGGCTCTCTCATGTGGAACCGGGATCATTGATATGGCAACCGGGCATCAGGATTGGCCTGCATGGCTGGTTATTCTAGGGTGTGGTCTGGGCACCCAGCTGTCCAAATTTCTGGTGTATTCCCTGACGCAAAGGCGCCTGGCTTTGGGCGTTTTGGGTCAAAGCTATGGCGTACCCAGCTTTACGGCCTCGGTGCTTTCGTGTTTGCTGGTTCTGGTGACCATGCGGCTGGGGTGGAGTTCTGCCGAGGCCGGGTTTGCCCTGGTTTTTGCGGTCATCGCTGTGCACGACACCATCAAGCTGCGGGTTGCCGCCAGCAAACAAAGGCAAGTGGTCTTTCAACTGGTTGAAAGTCTTGATGATGCCGGGCCTTTTCATTTGCGTGTGGCTGATTATCTTGACCCCAGAATACACCACCCGGCCCATGTGGCTGCCGGGGTGCTGTTCGGCTCTTTCTTCGCTCTGGCTTTTGGCCTGCCATCAGGTTAAGGTGGAGCATATTAGGTTTCTATTGGGTCCGGTGGACCCAAGTTTAATCCCGTCACTGTGCTGCAGAAGTCACGGGAAAGGATGATGAATGGATTCCCTGTTACCCGGTATTCAAAGGCCGGAAGACCTGCAAAAGCTGAATCCTGAGCAGTTGGATCAGATTTGCGCCGAGTTGCGAGAAATGATCATTTCCACGGTTTCCCACACCGGCGGGCATCTCGGTGCCAGCCTCGGAGTGGTGGAACTCACCGTGGCCATGCACCGGGTATTCCAATCTCCCCAGGACAAGATTATCTGGGATGTGGGTCACCAGGCTTACGGGCACAAATTGCTCACAGGCCGGCAGGATCAATTCCACACCCTGCGCACTCAATCCGGCGTGTCCG
>JAOZJV010000143.1:0-2761 GCA_029935695.1 Candidatus Krumholzibacteriia bacterium
GTTGAAAGGGTTGGGGTGGTTGCCCAGCAAAGCCACGGCTGTGGGCAGTTCCGCAACCGGTGTGGCTCCCGAAACAGTCAGCGACACGGGCACCATCTGGGCGGCGCCACCGTTGCTGCTGATCACCAGGATTCCTTCATGCAGGCCGTCACTCAGGCCGGCGGCGTCCATGGTGACAGCCAGGTCCAGGGTTTGGCCGGCATCCACTTCGCCTGCCAGGATTTCGGGCTGCAGCCAGTCCAGGTTGCGGCCCACAGCAAACACACCGCTGAGGCCAAACACCGAGGCGTCTTCAGTATCAACGATCCGGATGAGGGCATAAGGACCAGGCTCACCACTGACTGTCCAGTTCCAGGGCGAACTGTCTGCGGGCCAGGCGAAGGCCAGATTCTGCCAGGGGCCGCCTGCTTCACGTTGCAGATCAATATTCACCATTTCAGGACCATTGGCAGCCACAAACTCAACGGCCAGTTCATCACCAAGAGTGGCAATATCACCAACGGTGGGTTGGCTGACAACGATGTTCGGGCTGAGCGGCGCTAAAATAATATTGCCGGTGATCTGGTGGGGTGGGTCGCCCCAATTGTCGCCGGAAACAGTCCAGGTCAGGTGCACGTCACCGGTCAGATCAGGATCAAAGGTCAGATTCACCGTGGCATTTCCTGATTGTCCGCCGGACAGAAATCCACCACTGCCCACTCCGATGGAACCCCAGGAGGTCATCGCCCCGGGGCCGGTTTCTTCATTCCAGGTTATGGGGCCGTTGGGGGTGGCAAAATCGATGGCTGAGTTTATGGTGACACCCTCGGGCACATCAAATTCCACTTTCAGCAACCACTCATCGTCGGGACTGTCGCACATTACGTTCAGGGGCAGGTTCACAGTGCTGCCCGCCAAATATAACTCTGTGCTGCTGTTGACCTCACTGCCATTCAGGTTGCGGGGCTCAGCCAAAGGCTCGTCGCCGCCATCAGCAGTTTTGCCACCCATCCGGGTGGCCGGATCAACCTTGGCAATGCTGAAGTTGAGCACCGATCCATCTTCACCATTGTTGGAAATGTGCAGATATTCGGTGATCTGTTGGTCGGGCATCACCGATTCATTCAATGATTCGGGAGTGATGGCAACGGCGGGCAATGCCACCTGACCCATGGGGGCAAAAAGGATGGCCCGGCCAGAGGTCAGCACCGAAGCGCCGGCGGCATAATGGTTCCAGTAGCTGTAATTCAAACCGTCGCTGCGCTCCATGTTCTGGATACCCACGGTGGCATAACCATCCCGGTTGTCGGTGTTGTTGACCGTTTCGTACTGGAACAGGATCATGCCGTCGCCAGTGGCAGTGGGATGGTGGGCCGGATCCAGCAAAACGAGTTCAAAGTTTTGCGGGGAATGGGTGTAGGTGTTGTTCATGCCGTACCACTGGACAATGAACCGGTGGCCTGCTTCGTCGTACCAGGTGTAGACCTTGTGGTTGCCCGACTGGTACAGGTTGTCCCAGAAAGGCGCAATCAGGGCCCCGGCGCTGTGGGAAGCGGGCAAGGGGAAATTCCGGTAGAAATTGACCGGGGTTTCGCCCATGGCCACCCAACCATTGGAGCAGATGCTCAACTTGTAGTAGTCGGTTCCATAGAAACCGAAAGCAAAAGGCAGGGTGATGGTATCGGTGTCGTCCTGTTCCCAGCCAAAATCCGTCAGGCCCAGGTCGGTGCCCTGTCCGCCGTGATCAGGATCAATGCCCACCCAGTTGTACTCGGGAGCCATTTGGGATGCGGCGTCGGTGTTGTCGTAGGCGTAGTATCCGTAATTGTCCGGACCGGAGGGCTCGGTGCTGCTGGCGGTGCCGACGACAGCGGCGCAGTGGGCCGTGGCCAGCATGCCATCGCTGTAGGTGATGGTCAGGGCAAAATTGGCAAGGTGGCCACCGTAGCAGTCGGTTGAGATGCTCATTTGGAAGGGTGAGAGCAGATCCCGGCCAGATCCACCAGTGGAAATATTGCCAAATTGGGATGTTTCGTCGGTGATGATGATCCAGGGACTGTCTGTTGTCAGGATAGCGCTGACCATGGTGGCATCCAGGCTGCCAGCATTTTCCAAAGTCAGATCAAAGCGACCGGATTCGCCTTTGTCCAGGCTGCCGCCGAAGTCGGAAAGATCCATGCTCGCAACACTGAATGATGCTGCCTGCACGGTTTCTTCCAGAATGGAGGCCCAGGTCTGCGAGCCATTGGTGGCCGTCAGCAGAAGGCTGATGGTGGAGCCGTCTTCAGCTTCTGGATCAATGTTGATGGTGGTGGGGCCGGTGGAGGCCACTTCGCTGCCTGCGGCGATGGTGCCAAAACTCAGGCTGCCGGTGGTGACGCTGGCAGCCCCACTTTGAACTGTCACTTCGGCGCTTACACCGAAGGCATCGGTGGTGCCATGGTTGGTCAGACGGGGAGTGATGTTCACGGTTTTGCCAGGGTTAAGAGTTCCATCATCGATGCTCTGCCCGGTGGCGGCGCAGAAGACATCCACCTGGCCCACGGTCAGATTACCGAGGTGGGGCAGATGATCGTGTTTGGTAACCGTCACAGAAGCAGCCCCGTTGTCCAGGGCGGGAATATTGAAAACAACCTGGCCGTTTTCATCGGTCAATGCGGTCAGTTGGTGGTCTTCAAGCTGGAAATGGGCAGCCTGGAAAAGGCAGACCCGGGCGCCAGCCACAGGCATTCCTTCATGAGAGACACTGATGGGCAAAGCCTGGGCTCCGAGTGAAAGCTGG
>JAOZJV010000143.1:2771-8158 GCA_029935695.1 Candidatus Krumholzibacteriia bacterium
TCCACATCCAGGGTGCCGGGAACCCCCGTCCACATTTCGGTGGCGGGATCACCCATGACATTGTTCCAGACAGCCCAAATTTCTGCACGGTCGGGCTCAGCCAGGTAATAACCGCTGTAGAGAGCCATTTTACCCAGAGTGTGGGCTACGCCGATGCGGTGATCGCCTCTGTTAAGCAACCCGTCCCAGGCGCCCAGATAATAGCAGTTGTTGTAACGGGTGTGGGTGCCGGTGGTGGCGGTGCCGATGGCAGCTACGGCGCCTCCGTTGGGCGCCCGCAACCAGGCTTCGCTGCGGCAGGTCGTAGCACTGGCAAAGCTGCCCGAGTCACAGGTTGGCAGCAGGGCTATGGCCAACTTGCCTCCGTTGTTCAAAGACGTCACGTGCCCATTGCTGATGCCGCTGGTTCCCAGATAACCCCGGTAGCCATAAGCCGAGACGCCGGCTCCCACCTGACTCATCATCGGATTGACGAAGTTTCCCGACCAGGTTGTGTCGACCTGGGACCAACCGTTGAACAGAAGCTGACCCTTCAGCCACTGATTGGTGTAGATAGTGGTGATTCCTGAAGCACTGGGGTCGCCCTGCAGGCAGGCCCGGCCGTACCAGTCGGTGTCATCCATGGGGGGTGTTTTTTCATACCCCACAATTTTGCTGATGACGACGTTCATTTCGGTTTCATTGTTGAAGGAAACTCGGCCAATGTGCGCGTCGGCCAGGATATCGTCTCCGTCAAGAGTCGTGTAATAGTGATCGCCGCCGCCATGGTATCCGGACAGTTCCTCATACCAGGAGGGCACCATATAGTCGCCACCCACATCACCGAAAATGGTAATGAATTCCAGTGGAGGAATGTTCTGGTTGTCATAGACACCCTGGATAGCGTTTTTGATGGCAACAGTGTCGCCACCAAAGAGAGAAATGTTCAGATCGACAACGTGGTAGCCCTGCAGGCGCCGCCAGTTCAAGAGTGGTTCGATGCCATTGATGATTGATGAACTGCCTTCATGAATAGCCAGGTAAGTGCCCAGCGGGGAAACGGTGATGTTGGCAGATTTCAGATTGTTGGCCTGGAATCCCAGAATCTCGCTTTCCATTTGGGTCACAAAAGACTGGGGCAGGGGGCGGTTGCTGGTCCGGGCAGTGGCAGCCTGGGGATCGGGAATGAACGACAGTTTCAACCGGGTTTCGGTCCAGACCACGGCCTGTTTCCGGGCTGGATCATAATCTACGGGATTAACAGTCAGAGGCACCACCGTTTGACCGGCGAGGATGGCCGGGCGGCCCACCTTGATTTCAGGACTGGCAGCCGGGGCTTTGGTTTTCTGGTAGGCAGTGGCCGAGAAGGAGAATTCTTCCCCTGAGGGGTCCTGAACCGGAAATATTTGCAGGTTGTCCAGGGTGGTGCTGCTGGCAGCAATGATTTCCACCGAGAGGCTCATGCCCTGGGGCACCGCCACCAGGCGGCTGATCACCGGAAGGCCCGGCTCACCGGTGGATCCATGCACAACCGCCCCGGGAATTTCCAGGGTCTGCCAGGTCTGGTCTGCCCCCTGAACTTCTTTCAGTTCAGGTGCCGGCAATTGAAACACCAATTCAAGGGATTTGCTGTCAGAGCTTAATATCTGCCAGTTTTGCCCATTTTGAGCTGCCTGATCGGCAGCTTGGGCAAGGCTGAAAGTCAGCATCAGCAGCATGGTGATCACAAAACAGGCAGGTTTAGCAGAATTCCGGTTTATCATTTTTTTCCCCGGTTGGCATATACAGAAGTAAGGGCTTTCCCTGATTTAATTACAGACCTTCTATTTTACACTATTTTAGTCCTTCATAGGCACATGTTTTCTAATTGTTACAAAAATTTAAGAATTGTTTCATAGTGGTGAGGCTTTTCCACCGCTGGAACAGGTTTTGCTTTCGGATGAAGCGGCGGGAAACCTTGTTTTTGCCCATATTTGTGTATGTCCTGCAAAAACAGGAGGATATAGCTGGAAATAAAATGGTTGCGAAGACCTGCAATTTCTGGCATTTGGGCAAACGCTGGTATACATTTTCCTGTTACTGCACCAGTATGGTGTGGCCTCTCTCAAGGGGGAGGATAACTTTCGCCCGATCCCCTTTCAGGATCGGGACGACCCAGAACACCTATTCCCTCTCCTGCTGACTCTAAAGCTGGATTGAGGGTGAGGAGGCGACCGTAAAGTCATGTCTTCTGAACTCATCAGACAAGACGATGTCACCATTCGTTTCGCTGGAGACTCCGGCGACGGGATGCAGCTGACCGGCACTCAGTTTACTGATACGACCGCCAAGGTCGGCAACGACCTGGCCACATTCCCCGATTTCCCTTCCGAGATCCGGGCCCCGGCAGGCACCCGCGCGGGTGTTTCCGGATTCCAGATCCATTTCAGTTCCCACGATATTTATACTCCCGGTGACGCTCCGACCGTCCTGGTGGCCATGAATCCCGCGGCGCTGATCACCAACTACAAGGATTTGCGTCCCGGCGGCATCATCCTGGTCAACACCGGTGCTTTCACCGAGAAAGATCTGAAAAAAGCCGAATTGGATGCCAATCCTCTGGAAGACGGCACTCTTGCCGGCTACCGTGTGATCCAGGAAGACATCAACCAGCGGACCATCGAGGCTCTCGCAGGCACCGAATTGAGTAAAAAAGATGTGCTGCGCTGCAAGAACTTCTACACCCTCGGAATGATGTACTGGCTGTTCAGTCGCCCCTGCGAGCCCACTCTCGAGTGGTTGACCAAGAAATTTGCCAAGAAGCCAGAATTGGCCGAGGCCAACTCCAAGGCTTTGAAAGCCGGTTACAACCATGGTGAGCTGCTGCGTCTTTTCCAGGGCCGTTACGAAGTGCCCCGGGATGAGACTGTGGAGAAGGGCACCTACCGGAATATTATAGGTAATGAAGCAGTGGCCATTGGCCTGGCTGTGGGCGCGCATCAGGCAGGCCTGAAGGTCTTCCTTGGTTCGTATCCCATCACCCCGGCCACTGATATTCTGCAGTACCTGTCCGTGATGAAGAATCACGACATCATCACCTGCCAGATGGAAGACGAGATTGCCGGTATCTGCACCGCCATCGGTGGCAGCTTTGCCGGTCGTCTGGGTATCACCACCACTTCAGGTCCCGGCCTGGCGTTGAAGACCGAGGCTCTGGGCCTGGCCGTCATCACCGAGCTGCCCCTGGTTGTGGTCAACGTGCAGCGTGCTGGTCCATCGACTGGTTTGCCCACCAAAGTGGAGCAGGCTGACCTGTTGCAAAGTATCTACGGTCGCAACGGTGAAGCTCCCATCCCCGTGCTGGCATGCAGCTGTCCCGCCGACGCCTTCGAGTGCGCGGTGGAAGCCTGCCGCATCGCGGTGGAATTCATGACTCCGGTGATTCTGTTGAGCGATAACTACATCGCCAACGGCACCGAGCCCTGGAAGCTGCCTGAGATGGAAAGTTTACCTGAGTTCAAGGTGAAGTTTGCCACTGATCCTGAAGGCTTCAGTCCTTACACCCGTGACGAAAGACTGGTTCGTAACTGGGCCCGTCCCGGAACTCCCGGTATGGAGCACCGCATCGGTGGTCTGGAAAAAGACTATGTCACCGGTTCGGTGAGTCACGATCCCGACAACCATGAGCTCATGTGCCAGACCCGTCTGGACAAGGTCATGGGTATTGCCGAGACCATTGAAACACCCAAGCTGAATGGTCCCGACGAGGGCGATCTGCTGGTTGTTGCCTGGGGTTCCACCTACGGTGCGACCCGGGCGGCATGTGAACGCATGCAGAAGGAAGGCGTGGCCGTATCGCACATGCACATGCGCCACCTGTATCCTTTCCCCAAGGGGCTGAGAGAAATCTTCAGCAACTTCAAGCGTATTGTCGTTCCCGAAATGAACTTTGGCCAGCTGGCCCGGATTCTCACCAGTGAGTACCCCGAGTTCAAATTTGAAACGCATCACAAGGTCAAGGGCAAGCCCTTCCAGGCCTTCCAGCTGAAACTCCACTTCGAATCAATTCTGGAGGAAAAGTCATGAGTGACATCCAACAGCTGAAAGCCAAGGACTTCAAGTCCGACCAGGAAGTACGCTGGTGCCCGGGCTGTGGTGATTATTCCATCATCAACGGTGTTCAGGCCACCATGGCTGATATGGGTATTGCCAAGGAAAACGTTGTTGTGGTTTCGGGTATCGGTTGTTCCAGCCGTTTCCCTTACTACATGGACACCTTCGGATTCCACGGGATCCATGGTCGGGCCAATGCCATCGCCACAGGCGTGAAGGTGGCCAATCCCGATCTGGCCGTATGGGTGATCACTGGTGACGGCGATGGTCTTTCCATCGGTGGCAACCACATGATCCACTCTCTGCGGCGCAACGTGAACATGAAGATCATCCTGTTCAACAACGAGATCTACGGTCTGACCAAAGGCCAGTATTCTCCCACTTCCCCACAGGGTTTGAAGACCAAAACCTCTCCCTACGGTTCGGTGGATGCTCCTTTCAATCCTGTTCAGCTGGCTCTTGGCGCCGGGTCCTCTTTTGTGGCCCGCACCATGGATGTGCGTCCCAAGCACATGAAAGCCGTGCTGAAGGCCGCTGCCGAGCACGAAGGTTCCGCCTTTGTGGAAATCTGGCAGAACTGCGTCATTTTCAATGACGGGGCCTATAAGGAGTGGACGGACAAGAAGGTTCGCGACGAGCAGACCATCGACCTGGTCGACGGCCAGCCGATGATCTACGGCGCGGAGAAGGACAAGGGCCTGAAGGTTGACGGCTTTGATGTCAAAATCGTGCCAGCAGCCGAGGCTTCCATTTGGGATAGCCGTGTGGAATCTCCTGGTCCTGCTTTCATCATGTCGCAGTTGGACAATGATCCCAACATGCCTCGTCCTTTTGGTGTTTTCCGCATGGTGAATAAACCCACCTTGGATGGTCTGGTTGCTGACCAGATCCAGGAAGTCACCAAGAGCAAGGGTGAAGGCGATATCAAGGATCTGCTCTACACTCCTGATTGCTGGGTTGTGGATTAAGGTTTTTTGATTGAAAAAATAATGGGCCGCAGGTTTTGAATCTGCGGCCCGTTTTTTATCCTGTGCGGTGCTCCCCCGGATTAAATCACAACAGGAATAATTTCATGGGGCTTGATGTCCTGAGTTCCTACCTCACACATCAATCCAAAAACTTCCACCCCGCTCGCCATCACTTTCCGTAACAATCGCCCATATTCCGGATCAATATCATCGGCCGGACCCACCGTCAGCGCGTCGCCACGCTGGATGCAAAACACCAGGACGGCTCGGTCTCCTGCCTGAACCATGGCTTCCAATTCCAGCAGATGCTTGCGGCCTCGCTCGGTGGGTGAGTCGGGAAAGCGGGCG
>JAOZJV010000144.1 GCA_029935695.1 Candidatus Krumholzibacteriia bacterium
CCTTCTTGATCTACTATATTTCCACCAGAATAATCTAGAAATCGAAACTGGTATCCTGTTCTGAGAAAGTGGAGGAATTGAAGTCATCTTCTTCCACCGGAGGCAACTCGTTTTTGACCTCTCTGGGTGGGGGACCAGCCAGAGCGATTTCATCCTTCATGGAAGCCAGGTCGGTGTAATGGTCAGCACTGGCGATCAGGTCGGTGCTGGTCATCTCGCGCAAAGCGCAGACTTCCACATGCAGGCCATGACGACCAAGAGATTCCACCAGAGGCCGGAAGTCGCCATCGCCGGTGCACAGAATAATGGAGTCCAACTTTGAAGATAATTCCAGGGCGTCGATGGCCATTTCCATATCCAGGCTGCTGCGCACACTGCGGCCGTTCTGTTCCATCTCGTTGAAGGATTTGATTTCCTTGATGATGACTTTGAACCCGTTCAAACGCAGAAAGTTGATGAAGTCGATTTTGCCTTCGGATTGGCTGCTGACTGCGGTGTAAAAGTAAGAGCGAACCAGGCGCCGGGGACCGGCCAGTTTGCGGCAAAGTTTGAGATAATCCAAACGCATGTTCAAGTGCTTGGCACTGTAATGAATATTTTCGCCATCAATAAAGATGGCGACACGATCATTGGGGCTTGGGGTGTACATAATATTATCACCTTTTCCATCATGACATTGGACCGGTGAGCCGGTCGGCTGGGCGAGTGATCAGGCTTATACACCTCTTCGAACCAGAAATCCCTGGATCCAAAAGGCCACCTGCTACCGGAATAATAGGCTCACTGTCCAAAACACGCAACGAATTATTGTCCATCCAACAAGCTTTGATCGCCGGGAAAGCCACTGCTGGCGCGGGAAATACCCCAATCCCGGCGAGCATCCTGGAGCCATTTCATACCCATGGTTGCCAGGCGATAATAGGTGGGCAGAACCAGGAGTGTGAGCACGGTGCTGGAAGCAAGGCCACCACTGATTGCCCGGGCCATGGGATAATATTCGGCCCCGGCAATGTTGGCGCCATGAAAAACAGCCAAAGGCAACAACCCCAGAATAGTGGTGCCGGCTGTCATCAAAATAGGGCGCAATCGTTCACCGCACGCATCGACGATGGCGTTGTCGAGACTGAGTCCTTCTTTGCGCCGGTTGTTGATGTGATCAATCAAAACGATGCCGTTATTGACCACCACCCCGATGAGAATCACAATGCCGATCATGGCCATCATATTGAATGGAGTGCCCGTGGCCATCATCAACCAGAACACACCCAGAGATGCGAACGGAACCGTGCCCATCACCACCAGGGGATAAAGCAACGATTCAAACAGGCTGGCCATCACAAAGAAAACGCAAGCCAGGGCCAGGAGCATGTTGATGCCCATGTCATTTTGCTGCTGCTGGGCGCGCATGATGTTGGAGCCAAAATTCCAGTCGTAGCCCAGGGGCAAATCCATGCCGTTCATCAGGGGCAGGATCTTTTTCAACACGTCATCCAGTTTCTCACCCTCCCAGGTTCCGGTGATGGTGATGCCGCTTTTCTGGTCCATGCGGAAAATCCGCTCCGGGCTTTTGCCAAACTGGAAGTCGGCCACCTGACCGAGCTGGACGGCCTGATTACCCACAGAGCCAACCGTCAGCAAAGCCAGGTTTTCAATGGATTCGGTGTCATCGGGATAAAGGGAAACGATCATGTCGATTTCCTTTTCTCCGGTTTGCAGACGGGGCAGCATCATGCCCCGATAAGTGAGCGACATGATTTCGGAAATCGTCTGGGGGGAGATTCCAAAACGACCGGCCTGATCCGGATCGACATGGATTTGGATTTCGGATTTGCCATTGTCGTTGTCACTTTTCAAGTCCCCCACGCCATCAATACTGGCTAAGCGGCGCTTGGCTTCATCAACAAAACCTTCCAGGTATTCAGTCTCTTCACCACTGATGGTGATACTGAAGGATTTGGCCCCCGATTCCTGGCCTTCGTCTCCACCAAAGAGGTACACCAGACCGGCCTGTTCAGGCAAATTTTCGCGCAGATCTTCGCGCACTTCTGCGTAAAAATCTGGACTCACCACACCTTCACTGAAAAAGAGAGTGACCGCGGCACCGTCGGCACCGTACCAGGCATAAAGATCCCGCACCCCTAAGTCATCGCGCCGGGTTTCCAGGTAGTCAGTGACATTTTCGGTATAGATTTTGGCTGTTTTCTTGTCCACCGCGTCGGTGAAATCGAAACCAACATAAAGACTTTTGCGCTGAATCCCCTGATCCCCCTCAACATCGGGTTTGAAGCTGGTGACTTTCATGGCCCCGCCGGTGATGATCAACACCAGAGGCATGATGGCCAAAACCGTCACCAGAGGATGTTTCAGGGCAGTCCATCTCAAGACTCGCATGTAGTGTTTTTTTAAGACAATCAACCACCGCGCATCCACCAGGTTTTCACTGCCGGCATTGCGGGTCATGCGAATGGACAGGGCTGGAATGACAGTCAGGCTCACCAGCAGGGAGAAAATCAAAGTCACACTGATGGTCACACCAACTTCGCCCAACCACACAGCCAATTCGTCCGATTTACTCAGAACAATGGGAGCAAAAACAATGATTGTCGTGAGGGTCGAGGCCACAATGGCCCGGCCCACTTCCTTGGTGCCACGGGCCGCTGCAGCCACCGGGCTGGCCCCCATGTGTTGACGCCTGTGGATGGCTTCCAGAACCACCACGGCATTATCAACCAGCATGCCCACTCCCAGCATCAACCCCATCATCGACAGCACGTTCAAGCTGCTGCCACTGAGGAACATGAAAATGGTCGTGCCCAGAATGGAAATGGGAATGGCCACTGAGACGACCAGGGTCATGCTCAGCCGCCGCAGGAAAACATACAGAATGGCCAGAGCCAGAACCGAACCGAATAATCCGCCCTGCAAAAGACTTTTCAGGGAGCCGGTGATTTCATCGGCCTGGTTGAAAAATGAGAAGCTGTTAATGCCTTCAAGAGCGGGATCATGGTTGATACGTTCCAGCTCTTCCTCCACCGCCCGGCACACTTCCACAGTGTTGTATCCCGATGATTTTTGAACCCAAAAAGCAATGGCGGGCTCTTCATTCAGAATGCGTCCATAACTCAGAGCAGGCGCTCCGTAAATAACCTCGGCCACATCTTTCAATTTCAAACCGGTGTCGGAAATCGGCAGTTCCTTCAGGTCCTCCACCCCCGCCAAACCACTGATGGTGCGCACATCGTAGCGCAGCCCGCCATCAGTGATTCTGCCGATGGTCAGTTCCACATTGGCCAATTGCAATTCAGTGAACAGCCGGCTCACATCAACGTTGTGTTCCATGATCTTGTCGAACAGCAAATACACCGAAGCCTGGGTGGGATTCACGCCGTCAATTTCCACCCGTCCCACTCCGGGAATACGCTGCAAAGGCGCAATGATTTTCTGGTCAAGCAGATCCCAGCTTTCGCTCAGGTCCCGCCCCTTGGCCGAGATGCGGCCTTCGATGATGGGAATGTCATTGGTGTTGAAAGTAAGCAGCATGATCTGCTGGATATCGGCCGGCAGTTCGCTGCGGATCTGGTCGATGCGTTCCTTGACTTCCATGCGCAGCAGATTGACATCACGACCCCACTCAAAATTGACCCCCACCTGCACGGCATTGGCATCGCTGTAGCTGCGGATTTCCCGCACCCCACCCAAAGTGGCCAGCACTTCCTCAATGGGACGCACAATGTCTTTCTCGTTTTCAGTAGGCAAGCCATTCTGGTAAGGGATATAAACAGCAATAAAGGGAAACTCCACCCGTGGCAAAAAATCCAGAGGCAGTTTAATAATGGACACAGCACCCAAAAGAATGACCGAAACCAGAACCATGGCCAAAGTGACAGGCCGGCGTAGAGCAAAATATGTCAACCACATATCAGGTGCCCTCCCCACCAGCGGAGGCTTCTTTGGCCCTGGCAAAAGCACCAGCAGGGGCCAGACCAGGAGCCAGAGTCGAACCCTTGGTGGATTTTGATGAGCTTGCGCTGCGTCCAGCCACGGAAACACCCGCACCGGAAAAGAGTGTGTAGATAACGGGGACAACAACCAGCGTCAGTAACGTCGCCAGCAGCAAGCCGCTGATGACAGTGACTGCCAGGGGCGCCCGCAATTCAGAGCCTTCTCCCAGGCCCATGGCCATGGGAAGCAACCCCAAAACGGTGGTTGAAGTTGTCATCAAGATAGGCCGCAGACGTTCGCTGCCTGCATGACGCACGGCATCTCCAATATCTTCCCCAACCCGCCGAAGCTGGTTGATTCGGTCCACCAGGACGATGCCGTTATTGACCACAATGCCCGCCAGCATGATAGCGCCGATGACGGCAATCACACTGATGCTCATGCCTCCAAGATAAAGGCCATAAACAGCGCCGGTCATGGCCAAAGGCACCGTGAACATAATGATCAACGGATACAGGAATGATTCAAACTGTGAGGCCATCACCAGGTAAACCAGAAAAACAGCCAGAATAATAGCCATCTGCAGGGAGCGGAAACTTTTGGTCATTTCATCGTTCTGGCCGCCCAGTTCCACGGAAATGCCGGCAGGCAGGGCAAGGCCGCGCAGGGCATCTGAAATTTCCGCTGTCACCGAGCCCAAATCGCGACCCGTGACATTAGCCGAAACAATGGCCACCCGGGTATTGCCGAGACGGTGGATTTCCGAGGGGCCGGTCACCACATTCATGCTGGCGATGGATGCCAATTTGATCGGTACACCTTCGCGTTCGGTGACGATCAGATCCTGCACCGCTGTCAAGGTGTTGCGCTGCTCACTGTTGTTCATCACCCGGATATCAACATGCCGCTCCCGGTCACGAAATCTGCTGGCCACCGAACCACGAACCTTGTCCCGCAGGATATTGGAGACACCACCGAGAGTCAGGCCGTAACGGTTCAATTTGTCCCTGTCAAAACTCACTTGCACTTCGGGAGAGCCAGGCACCATGCTCGACCGGATATCCCGCAAACCTTCAACTTTCTCCAAACGCTCAGCCACCAGATCAGCCGTGCTCTGAAGGTCGGGAAGATTGTATCCAAAAACATCAACTTCCACCGGTGCGCCGAAAGCCAACAAAGCCTGGCGGCGAACCTTCATCTGCAGCTGTGGATGTTCTTCCATCACCTTTCGGATTTTCTCCAAGGCCAGGGCCTCAGCCGTGGCAGTGGACTCATGCAAACGCACATGCACTTCGGCACGGTTTTCCTTGCGGCGCTGGGCGCTGGTTTCTCCATCGCGGGAAACCCCAACATCTCCGGCCACAAGAGCGACACCGGGCAACTTGGCCAACTTTTTTTCAAGACCGGCCACTTCGCGATCAGTAAGGGCCAGGGGTGTGCCTTCGGGCATTTCCAGGGCCAGGGTGAATTCGCCGCGGGCCAGCGGTGGGACCAGTTCGGTGCCCAGGCTGGGCCACAGCATGAAAGCTCCGGCTGCCAGCATCACCACAACCAGGAGAACGGCAATGCGATTGCCCAGGGCAAAGTCCAGAGTCTGCTCGTAGCTCTTTTGCAGCAGAGGGAACGTGTGTTCAAAAATCCAGGTCAGGGGCCACAGGACAATAAGAGCCAGCCATTTTAGCCCGGCGATCAGAAAGTGAAACGCCCTTCCAAACAGCAGGGGAAGACCCAGAACCACAAACATCGCACCCAGCTGAATCCAGCGAACAACCAGACGTTTGGACTGGGCGTGCCTGGACCATGACTGGTACCAGGTAACCGCCACTTCATCACCGGATTCAACGCTCATGACGCCCTCACCCAGTCTGGCCCCACGCACTCTCTGACCGAACGCCACGGCCATGGGTGTGAATGTCAAAGACAGGACCAGGGAAATGGCCAAACTGAAAGTCACGGTCAGGGCTTGATCCCTGAAAATTTGCCCAGCCACTCCAACAACCACAAAAACGATGGGGACAAAAACAGCCAGAGTAGTCAAGGTCGATGCTGTCACCGCGCCGGCCACTTCGCCGGACCCGGAGGCGGCAATTTCGCCCTGGTCAACATCAGCCGAAGATTTCTCCCGTTTTCGGTGAATGCTCTCAAGCACCACAATGGAATTATCCACCAGCATACCCACACCCAGAGCCAAACCACCCATGGACATGATGTTCAGGGACACTCCCCGGGTCAGCATCAGGATGAATGTCGCCACAATGGAGATGGGAATGGCAATACCGATGATCATCGTGCTGCGGAAATCCCGTAAAAATACAAACAAAACAACAATGGCCAACAAGCCACCGATGATGGCGTTGTTGCGCACTTCCTTCACCGCCGAGGCAATGAAAATTGACTGGTCAAAAAGAACTTCCAGCTTCACTCCATCAGGCAGGCGCTGTTCTAGACTGTTCAAATGACCGGTAACACGGTTAGCCATCTCGACGATATTGGCATCGCCTTCTTTGAAGATGGCAATTTCCACACTCTCGAACCCGTCAATGTGCGTGACGGTGGTGCGTTCCTTGTGGGTGCGGTAAACGTTGGCCACTTCGGACAAACGAATGGGCTCTTCACCAACAATACCCACGGTGACATTTTCAATATCCTCAAGATTTTCAAACCGACTGAGGGTGCGGACGATGTATTCCGCGTTGCGGTCCCGCAGTCGCCCTCCGGAGGCGTTGATATTTTCTGAAGCCAATGCCTGGTTCACAGTGGCGATATTCAAACCAAGAGCCGAAAGACGAGCTTCATCGATTTCCACTCGAATTTCCTCTTCCAAACCACCGGACACCCGCGCGGCCGCCACTCCCTCCAGGGCCTCAATTTCTTTTTTGAGGACATCATCGGCAATGTTGCGCAGGCTCACCAGTGGCGCGTTACCACTCAAACCAATGCGCACCACAGGATCCTGGGCTGGATCGTATTTCAATAACAGGGGAATCCGGCTTTCGGCAGGCAACCGCACCAGATCGATTTTCTCCCGCACATCCAGGGCCGCATAATCCATGGCTGTGCCCCAGTTGAACTCCAAAGTGATTTGCGATAGCCCGGACTGGCTGATGGAGTGAACCTTGCGCAGGCCAGGCACCACGCCCACTGCTTCTTCAAGAGGACGGGTGACCAGATTTTCCACATCCACGGGAGCCGTGCCCGGAAAATCGGTTTGCACTGTCAGGCTCGGGTAGCGAATTTCTGGCAAAAGGCGCATATCGAGGCGGCCAAGAGCCGTCAGACCAAACACGATGGCGGCCAGAGTGACCATCCAAACCGTCACCGGATGCGTTACAGCGTAGCGTATAATCTTCATCAGTTGCGCTCCACCATGGCTGTGACCGTATCCGGTACATCCACCGGGTCGACATTCGGGGATTCATAACCCAAATCCTCACCGTTCAGCGCTTTGATCAAAGTACCAGTGCGCAAACCGCCCTGTCCCATGGTCACAATAAAATCGCCATCGTGAAGCCCTTCCAGGATTTCCACATGAGTTTCATCATAAAGACCCGTCCTGATTTCGACTTTGCGAACGGTGTCGGAAACGGCCACAAACACACTGCGCAGGGCACCCTCTTCCACAAGGGCCAACTTGGGGATGGACAAAGCATCGTGATGGGAATCGGTGGTGATGCGGATCTTTGCAAACCCGCCGACCTGGGCCATGGAATTGGAATCTTCAAGCAACAGGGTCAGGCGGACGGTGCTCGTGGCCGGATCGACCACGGGAGAGACACGCTCCACCTTGGCTTCCAAAGCTTCATCCAAAGCCTCGGGGGTCACCAGAACCCGCTGGCCGGCACTGACTTTCCGGGCCACGGCTTCGGGAAGGTTCACCCGCACCCGCAGAGGCTCAAAATCACCCAGGGTGAAAGCTGGAGCACTGAGGGGAACTTGCTGCCCAATGACAATTTTACGTTCGGTGATCTGTCCGGCAAAAGGAGCCCGAATACGAGTTTCTTCCAAGGCTATGCGGGCCAGATCGCGCTCGGCTTCAGCCAACTTCCAGGCCGATTCCACGTCGTTGAATTCCTGCTGGCTAATTAATTCCCCTGCCAGCATTTCCTTGTTGCGATCCAGGATTCGCTTTTTATCAACCATGGTCAAATCGGCCTTGCGCAGCTGAATCTTTTCGCGGTCATTTTCCAATTCCGCCAGGACCACCCCCTTTTC
>JAOZJV010000683.1 GCA_029935695.1 Candidatus Krumholzibacteriia bacterium
TATCACCAATTTGAAGCGCATGCCCGACGAATGGAAACATGTGAATCGACCGCATAAATATGATCCCATTCTGGTGAAACAGAACCTGCAGGTTTACCACAGCCTTGCCGCATTGAAATCTCAAATTATTCATCGAGTTGCTGATCGGTTGAGTGATCCCGTCATGGGGAGCAAGTTCCTGCACTACCGGGAGCTTCCCTCCGAAGAACTCAGGAAGCGAATCGAACGGCTGTACCAAATGCTCGAAACAGACATCCGCACCGGAGACCGGACAAATTTATTGGACTATACACACCTGTTGGCTCTGGACCGAATCCATGAAGGCTTTCCTTTGATTGAAGTTTGCACTGCTTTGGAAACCACCGCCGAATACCTTGTGGATGCGTTGCGAGAAAAATCCAAACTTGTGCATTTCGAGCAGAGGATACAGGAAGAGGTTGCCATGACCATACAGATGGCAGTGGATGAGATTATCGATACTTATGAGTGCCGGAATCTGGGTGGGGACAGTTGTTTGGCTCATGAGGAAGATTATGCGGTGGATCGGATTCAGGTGTGATGTTTAAAGTAAGATAGACGATAATGACTCTATAATTGTTCAGCATATCTGAAGTCCTCATGTTCAAAGGCAGAAGCCATGCGATCGGATTCTTGTTTGGTCAGTCCTAAACCTGAAGCAACTTTCCGCCAATCTTGCGTGGCCCCGGCAACTTCTTTAATGATCTCATGAGCTTCACTTTTCGTCAGCCGAAAGTCTTCGGTAACAGCCAAAGCTGTTTGCAGAGATGCTGAGGAGTCATCAAAATCAATGGCAGTGGTCAGGATGCGTGGTTTGACTTCAATGGGTGTTGGGTTGATGTCGTAGACTGGAGACAGGCGCCAGCCCTTGAAACGCTCATAAAGAAAGGCATGGTTTCTCAAGTGGTCGTCGGTGTTTGAAATCATGATCGTGAAGACAATACGCCTCCATAGCTCTGTCATGTCCGCCTTGGGAGATGCTCCGTTCTGTACTAATGCATAAACAATTTCGAGATAGCTGTGTTGCTCACTGTCGCGAGCTCCCAGCATACTCATGGCTGAGAGAAACGGGATTCTTTGACCGTTATGGCGGTCAAAGCGATTAAGAATCAAAACAGGTTTTTTGAGAATTGTTTCCAGACGCCATGAAGGTACAATCAGGCCAGCTTTTTGAGCCAAAGTAAGGGCTACTGCTTCCCACCGAACAACATTAAAATCATCATCTTTTCGGGGAAATTTGGCAATGGCAAGACTTCCGTCATGGTCCCTGACAGAAGCTTTGGGACGTGCTCCGCCAAGTGAAGATCCAGGCGCAAGCAACAGTTTTAAATCTTCGGTGCTTTCATCATTTTCCGTAAAACGATTTGCTGCTGATAATAGTTTGGGAAGGTCTACAAGAGGTGGAATTGAAGCCTGGGTTTTTGCCGCCAAAAATACTTTTTCACTGGGCCGCGAAAAACGTAAAGCTCCTTGCCGAGCTTCATCATTAACTCCGAGTAAATAATCAATTTCAAAAAGAGTACGAGCGGTGGTGTTTGCTGTTTTTGCTCTTGCTGTTTCGTTCCGCCTCATGAGGACACGACCCCAGCGACCAGGAGCCGAATCACCAATTGAGCCGAAAACATTCAATCCCGATTGAGTGTGAAATGCCCCTTCGGTCAATTGCACTGAGGGTTCGAGTGCAAATCTTTCCGGATGTTTTAACCAGTTTTTGTCATACTCAAAAGAAGCACGCTCTCGGCCTTTGCGAACATGAAACCACAATGTACCAACCGGAATATCTTCCCCACCAAGCGAAATTGAAACAACCACCTCTTTGTTGTTCATGAGTTTCTCATCTCTTTTTGTTGCTTGGAATACGTACTCTTTGAGGGAGGTTTTCTTCGTCCAATTGGCGCCCCGTAAGGTCATGAGCAGGATCCACTAAATCCGCAAGCCGATCTGTCAGGCCCAGGACAAACAGGACAGATGCATAGCCACCGATAGATGTTGTTGAGTCCCCTTTTTCAATCTTCCCGATGGTTGCTCGTGATACTCCAGCCCGCTCTGCCATGAGTTTGATAGTGATGCGCCGCCGCCGCCGGGCATCACGAATTTCACTCCCCATTGTGTTCAGTGCTTTGGCAGCAGGAAGAGGAAGGTTGACCCTTGTTTTCATTTTAAGTTCCTTAAAAAAGGCGGAAATAACAATTAAGGACTAATATAAGGCTCCTTAGGGGCTTGGTCAAGT
>JAOZJV010000684.1 GCA_029935695.1 Candidatus Krumholzibacteriia bacterium
AGGTATTTTTTCTGATCATCAAAGATGAAGTGTTTAACGGGATCATCCCATTGGCTGAACAAGGTTTTATATTTGAGAACACCATCCATGAAGGCGCGGGTGGGGTTCATGCCCCGCCTGGAACGGCCACTGGTGAAGATGATTTCAGTGATCAAACGCAGGGTTTGCGCGTTGCCTTCGAAACCACCCCAGGGCAGCATGAGCTGGTGCAGCATGCCTTCGCCGGCGTGTCCGAAAGGCGGGTGGCCGATGTCGTGAGCCAGGGCGCAGGCTTCCACCAGGGCGATGTCGATGTGGAAGTCGCTCTTCAGATGTTCGCTGCTGCTGTTGAGAGAGCGGGCGATGGAGCCGGCAATCTGGCTGACTTCAATGCTGTGGGTCAGACGGGTGCGGTAAAAGTCGTACTCGCCGGACAGGAAAACCTGGGTTTTGGCCTGCAGGCGGCGGAAGGCGGCGTTGTGGATCAGGCGGTCGCGGCCACGCTGAAAAACCGAACGGTAATCGGGGTCGCGGGGATCCAGTTCTTCGCGGTCAAAATCGGTGTAAAATCGGTTGTCGATCATGCCGTTCCTTTGGGCTTGCCGCGACGCTGGCGCACGGCTTCGTAAAGCAGAATGGCCGCGGAAGTGGAGACGTTCAGGCTGTCGCCGGTGCCGTGCATGGGAATGCCCACGGTCATATCGCAGCGGGCCATCATGGCCGGGGTCAGACCGTCGTGCTCAGTGCCCAGGACCAGGGCCACCGGTTGTGTCAGGTCAACCTCGTCCCAGCTGTGATCGGCGATGGGGCTGGCTGCCACCAGACTCACGTCTTGACCCTGCAAAAACTCCACAATGATTTCGCTCTCGGCCGCCACCGAAGGAACGGAGAAAAAAGATCCCCGGCTGGCACGCAAAACATTGGGATTGAACAGATCGGTGCCACCTCCGCAGATAATCACGGCGTGGGCGCCGGCTCCGTCGGCGATGCGCAGGGCGGCACCCAGATTGCCGGGTTTTTCCACGGCTTCCAGAATCAGCAACAGAGGAGCTTCGCCAGCATTGCTTTGCAGATTCAGGTTTTCCAACTCCGTGCGAATCTGTGGGGCCACCACCAGAATTCCTTCGCTCTTTTCGCGGTACGAAACCTTGTCCATCACGTGGGATGCCAACTCCACGGCCTGGGGCGCTTCAGGATGATTCAGGAGTTGATCCAACAAGGCCAGATCTTCATCGGCAATCAATTCGCGGCAGAAATACACGGCACTGATGGGATAATTCGCATCAAGGGCGTGGCGGATGACCTTGGGCTCTTCAATGATCGTCACTGCGGCCCGGTCCCGATCCCGGCGGTTGCGCAGCCGGACCAGATCTTTGACCTGGTCATTTTTTAAGCTGGTGATGAGCAGTGGCTGCTGGTTCATATTCATCCGTCAGGCAAAGGTACAAATTTTCTCAACTGCTTCAGGCAGGGAAGCAATTTTTCGATCCTTGTAGTTGAAACAGGTCATGCCCGTTTCCACCAGAGCGATTTTGGCGGCGTCGGTTTTGCGAGTCACGCTGTAGAAGAGACGGAATCCGCAACGGGTAGGTTCGCCAGCGGCCACCTTGAAAACCAGACGATCTCCGGCAAAGGCTTCACCTTTATAGATGCCGGCCACATCACCCATGATGAGACTGGCACCGGCGCAATCCAGTTCGGTCCATCCTTTCGATTCCAGAAAAGCCACACGTGCTTCGTGAACCAGGGTCAGCAGACGGTCGTTGCCCAGGTGCCCTCCGTAGTTCAGGTCGGTGGTGCGCACGACAATTTCGACACTGAAGTCGTATTGGGCCAGGGCTTGAATTTGGACTCGTGCCATGCTGTAACCTACCCTACCAAAACGCCGGCGATGGTGGCGGTCAGCCACGAAGCCAGGGCGCCGCCGAACATGGCCTTCAAACCCAGGGCAGCCACATCGCCGCGACGGTCGGGTGCAATGGTGCCGATGCCACCAATTTGGATGGCGATGCTGCTGAAGTTCGCAAATCCACAAAGAGCATAGGTGGCGATGACCACGCTGCGGGGTGAAAGAGCTCCGGATTCTGCAGCGGCTCCCAACTCGATATATCCCATGAATTCATTGACGGCGATTTTGGTTCCCAGCAGGTTGCCAAAGACGGCGGCCTCGCTCCAGGGCACACCCATGACCCAGGCGATGGGGGAGAACACCCATCCAAAAATCTGTTGCAGGGAGAAGCCCACCAGGCCCAGTCCGTAATTGACCATG
>JAOZJV010000145.1 GCA_029935695.1 Candidatus Krumholzibacteriia bacterium
GCAAGCCTTTCAATGGAAGACCGAAATTCTCATCCGGATCATGAAAACAGGTGAATCAATTGACCCTAATTTATACCTGCAAAGGGGCGATGTAAACGGCAGAAGCATCCCCCAAAACACACTTTTAGTACTTTTTCACTTTAAATTTGGGAAAATATACTGTAAGATCTCTCCATCAAGCCTCGCCCGCTTAAATTGTTGAGTCTATTTCTCGTCTGGGGGACAGTTCCTGCCCAGGAATTGTTATGGGGGAGTCTTTGATGAACGCCAAGTGGGTTTTGTTCTTTTCTCTTTTGCTCATTGTTTTGGTTGATGTGGGAGAGGCGAACGATGTGGAACTTCTGTACGAAACGGATTCCAAAGTTGTAATTCTGAATGCCGCGTTGGAAACCGAAGATGTTAAATTTAAGACGTTGAAGGCGATTTATCGCTGATTCAGGCACGATGAATGCTAGTGCGGGTCCCTGGGCCCGCTTTTTTTTACGATTTCCCTTCACCCGGCGGCCCCCATGATTTACAATTAATGAATAGTCATTCAGTAAAGCTGACTGTGCGGTTACTTTCCGGAAGGTGTTGTCGTGAGCCCCCTTTTCATGTCCATCCTGCTGTTTTGCTCCATGTCGCTCTTTGTTGGCACCATGGCCGATCGTTACTGGCTGCTCCGGGCGGGCGAGCCTGATAACCGTCTGGACCGTCTGGGAGACCGACTCAAAGCCCTGATGAACATCGGTTTTGGCCAAAAACGTCTGCTGTATGAAACCGGTCCCGGTTGGATGCATGTGGGAATTTTTGCCGGGTTTCTGGTCGTTTCGTTGCGCACGGTCACTCTGATTGGGCGCGGATACGACCCGCACTTCAACTTGCCGCTTTTCGATGGCCCACTGGGTCTTTTTTATGCTGTGGTCAAAGACGCCTTCGCTTTGATTCTTCTGGCCGCTTTGGTTTACGCTGCTTTCCGCCGGCTGGTGACCAGGCCCCAGCGTCTGCACCTGAGCGCCGAAGCCAACCTGATCCTGCTTTGGATTGGTTCTCTGATCGTCAGCGACCTGCTGGGGGATGCGGCCTTTATGCGTCTGCAGCCTGGCAGCCACGAACAGGGATACGCCTGGCTCACCACGGCCCTTGTGGGAGTTTTTGCCGGTAGCGAAACAGCCACGGTGCAGACCTGGTTCAACGTGATGTTTTGGTATCACAACATCGCCGTGCTGGCCTTCCTTAATTTCCTTCCCTTCGGAAAACACTTCCATGTGCTGACCGCATTGCCTGCCGTTTTCCTGCGCCGTCTGACACCCAGTGCCGCTTTGGAAAAAATGGAATTCGAGGGCATGGAAACCTTCGGCGTGGGCAAGCTGGAAGATTTCAGCTGGCGACGCTTCCTCGACATGTACACCTGCACCGAATGCGGTCGCTGCACCGACATGTGCCCGGCCGATTTGACAGGCAAACCTTTGAGTCCCCGCTCCATCATCGTCAATGAGCGGGACAGCGCATACGCCATGGCTGAACATCTGACAGCGGTGGGCAAACTTAAAGGCGCGGGTAAAACAGCCGCTGCCACGGCCATGATCGAGGCTTTCGATCGTCCCTCGCTCATCGGCGATGTGAATGCTGAAGAGGCTATCTGGGCCTGCACCACTTGCGGTTATTGCCAAACTCACTGCCCGGTGATGATCGACCACATCCCCAACATCATCGACCAGCGCCGCTATTTGACCATGATGGAAGCCAAGGTGCCCTCGGTGTTGCAGGGTGCTTTGAAAGGCCTGGAGAACAACAGCAATCCCTGGAATGTGAGCGCTGCCGGTCGGGAAGACTGGATCGGTGAACTGGACGTGCCACGCATGCGGGATAAGGGCCAGGCCGACTATTTGCTCTTCGTGGGTTGCGCCGGCAGTTACGACAGCCGCAACGTGGAAGTGATGCAAGCCCTGGTCAGCCTGCTCAATGAAGCAGGAGTGGATTACGCCGTCCTGGGCACGGAAGAGGGTTGCTGCGGCGATCCCGCCCGCCGGGTGGGCCACGAGTATCTGTTCCAGATGCAAGCTCCCCAGAACATCGCCACCTTCCAGAAATACAAGGTGGGCAAGGTTGTGACGGCTTGTCCTCACTGCTTTAACATGATCGCAAATGAGTATCCGGACTTTGGTTTGGAGAATGTGGAAGTGATCCATCACAGCGAGCTGTTGAGTGAGCTGGTGGATCAGGGCAAGCTGAAGATGAAAGGTGGCGAGAAAACAAAGGTCACCTTCCACGACTCCTGCTACCTCGGGCGTCACAATGATATTTATGAAGCGCCGCGCAAGGTTTTGAACGCTGTCGATGGCATTGAAATGGTGGAGATGGAGCGTCACGGCCGGGAAGGATTCTGTTGCGGAGCCGGTGGTGGCCGCATGTTCATGGAAGAGGACATCGGCACGCGCATCAATCACAATCGCATTGATGAGGCAGCTGAAACGGGGGCCGATGAAGTGTGCACCGCCTGTCCGTTCTGTCTGACGATGCTGGGTGACGCCATCAAGGAAACCGAGCGGAGTGATTCGCTGAAAGCCCGGGATATTGCCGAAGTGATGCTGGAGAATCTGGACCGGTAGGAGGCTGGAGGCTCGCTGGTTGCCAAATTTGGAACCTTCTGTTATGAATAAGTAAATATACTCTTTACGGCCCGTCTCAGACGGGCCGTTTTTCAGCCACTTTCAGGAGGAACCTCATGACCGCCCAAACCCCAGTCAAATCCACCGAACGCCTCAACAGGATCTGGTCCCGGGGCAAGGACTTTCTGGGTTCCGAACTGCCTGTAATGTGCGGTGCCATGACCTGGATCAGCGATCCGCCCCTGGTGTCGCTTATGAGCAATCTGGGTGCTTTCGGTGTTCTGGCTGCTGGCAACATGCCTCCGGAAATGTTTGCCGAACAAGTGGATAAAACCTTCGAACTGACGGACAAACCTTTTGCCGGCAATGTCATCACCATTGCGCCGAACTATCTGGATCATCTGGATATTCTGTGCGAGAAGAAGGTCAGCCACATTGTTTTTGCGGGTTCCCTGCCCCGGGGCGCTGAAATCAAAAAGGCCAAAGAGAGTGGGGCCAAAGTGCTGGCTTTTGCTTCCACCGCCAGCATCGCCAAGCGCATGATCAGCAATGGAGCCGACGCCCTCATTCTCGAAGGCAGTGAAGCGGGTGGCCACATCGGTCACATTTCCACCATTGTGCTGCTTCAGGAAATCCTTTTCGAATTTCCCGACGTTCCCATTTTCGTGGCCGGGGGCATTGCCACCGGGCGCATGATCACTCACCTGGGTTTGATGGGCGCAGCGGGGGCTCAGATGGGCACACGTTTTGTTCTGGCTGAAGAGTGCGGAGCCCATGAAAACTTCAAGAACATCTTTATCAGATCCCGGGCCAGGGAGGCTGTTTCCACACCCCAGTACAGCGCCAAGCTGCCTGTGGTTTCGGTGCGCGCTCTGAACAATCACGCCATGAGCCACTTTGGCGAACTGCAGATGGACCTGCTGGAACAGCTCCGTGAGGGCAGTATTACTCGTGCCGATGCCCAGTTCAAGGTGGAGGAATACTGGATCGGTTCCCTGCGCAGCGCCGCAGTGGAAGGCGATGTGGAGCACGGCAGTCTCATGGCCGGCCAGTCGGTGGGATTGCTCGACAAAGTGCAACCCCTGCGTGACATTTTGCAGGATTTGGTAGACGAAGCGGATCAGAGTCTGGCCCAGGCTGCTGATCTTTTGAAGGGTCTTTGATCCCTGCTGTTTCTTATTGTGACTCCTGATTGCCAGCGAGGGCATCTTGTGTAAAGATGTTCTCGACTGGCATTATTTTTGATACATCCACGGTGAGAAACCAGTTCTTTCCGTGCCCTCTGAAAAGCTTTGGGGAGTCTTCAATGTATCGATCCATATTCGCGCCTTCCATCCGTTTCCGTTGCCTCATTCTGGTTCCCATTCTTCTGCTGATGGCATCTGCAGTCCAGGCCGCCCCGGTGTATTCCCGGGTGGAGGGAGAAGCGCGCATTGGCGAGTTTCCCCAGGAGGCTCTGTATTACATCCAGTATGCCGACTACCTGATGGGTGTTGGAGATTACAAGAACGCCACCCGCATCCTGCAGAAAGGGAAAGCCCGGGTCACGCCTTCGGCCGATCTGCTGGTGAAACTGGGAGAGGCCTACGAAGGGCAGGAGCTCATGGCGCGCGCCCAGTCGGTGACACGAGAAGCCTTGCGTGTGAACCCTGATCATATGCGGGCTCATGTGCGCATGGGAGAAATTTATTTCCGCATGGGTTGGAACGAGTCTGGTTTGGAAAGTTACCGGCAAGCTGTTGATCTGGCCCCTGAAGAAGATTTGCCCAAAGTGCGTCTGGTGGGCGGACTGTGTGAAGACGAACAACTGGTTGCCGCTGAAGACCAGTGCCTGGAGTTCATTTCCACCAACGCCCAAAGCCCTGATTTGTGGCTTTCCCTGGGTAATGTTTTTGAGAAGCAGGAGAAACGGCGTCAGGCATTCACCACCTACGGCCAGGTGCTGACCATTGACCCGGAAAACAGCCAGGCCTACGCCCGGCAGGGACGTCTTTTCTGCGAATTTGGTCAGTTCCAGGCGGCCGAGTCGGCTTGTCGTCGGGCCGTGGAGTTGGAACCCGGCAACGCTTTGGGGCACGCCTATCTGGGCATTGCCTGTGCTAAATTGGGCAATAATGACCAAGCCCGGATCCATGCGGAGCTGGCTGAAAATGGCGGGATGAACATGGTCGCGGTGTGGAAGATCATCGGGAACTGAGAACCGGCTGAACAGAAATATCCTTTTCACCCAACAAGGATGCCGCTTTAACCAGGGCCGACCGTTCAGCGTCGGCCCTTTTTTCTTTCTGGTGCCACAAAGCCAGGGTTTTGTACAGATGGCCGTTGCCCGGTTGCAGCCTGATGGCCACCCCAAGCAGATGCGATACCCGGTCGGAATGACCCAGGGAAAGGGCCACTTCGGCCCGCAGATGGCAAGCCCTGGCCAGTTGATCGTCGCTGATGCCGGCTGATCCCGCCACGGCATTGAGTTGCAGATTGGCCTGCTGCAGAAATCCGGATTCCTTCAATAAAAAACCTGCCAGAAGCCGCCGGTTGATATTACCCGGTTCCAGGACCAGGGCACGATCCAACGCGGCCAGGGCGTCCGGGTACAGTCCGCAGGTGGTGGCGCAATCTGCCAGGTCAGACCAGGCTGTGGGGCTGTGAGGGTGCCTGCTGGCTCGGATGCGGGCCAGTTTCAGATGCTGTTTGTCCCGCAAGGGGTTGTTCTGCATTTTCCCAAAATGATGGACCGTCAGGGGTAAATTAACCACTGCCAGGCCGGAACTGAAAACCGAAGCATCCACCTTTTCATGAATGCAGTCACTGAAGTGAATGCCCTTTCCGTTGGGAAAGAGCCTGATTTTTCTTCGGGGAATAAAACCAGCAGCCGGGGCACCGCCGGGCAGGTTGTGGGTATCCTGCTTAGACACGGGGCGCCAGCCTGGTTGAGTGTAATGGCCAGGCAGGTATTTTCGGCACTCCAAACGCGCAGCCGGTGGGGCTTGCTGGCTGGATTGTCCCTCGGTCCAGGCGCGCAGCTGTTTCCAGTCGGTGAGGGAAATTTTCTCGTCGGCACCCAGAGTGAGGATCCAGCGGGCGGTGCATTGCTCTAAAACGGTGTTGCGGGCCAGACTGAAATCGTCTTCCCAAACGACGGGAATGACCCGGGCCCCACCGGAAATGGCGGCCTGGAGGCTGCCCTCCTGGCTGCCACAATCACCGATGATGATTTGATCAACCCAGGGCCGGGCTTCTTCCAGCAATTCGGTTAATAATTTGCCACCATTTTCAACAATCATGGCCAGACAGAGCAGGGGCGGCTCTTCCGGAGGTGCGTTGTGTGTTGCTGTGGTGTGGTTGAGCACCGTAAGTCCTTGGTAAAAATGTGGTTGATGAATAAGGTGAAGGCCTCATCCAGAACGCCTGCAATGGTTACTGCAGAGGATGCAGCTTTTATGCCGGACCCAAAAAAGGCCTCCCGGAAGGTCCGGGAGGCCAGATGACTAAAATGAAGTCAGTTAGCTTTTCAGCTTGCCCACTTCATCGGTCAGCACGGGCAGAACATCAAAGAGATCTGCCACCACACCATAATCCGCCACCTTGAAGATGGGGGCGTTGGCGTCTTTGTTGATGGCCACGATGCACTTACTGCTGCTCATGCCCGCAAGATGTTGAATAGCGCCACTAATTCCTGCAGCGATGTACAGATTGGGTCCCACGGTCTTACCCGTCTGCCCCACCTGATGCGAGTAGTCGACCCACTCGGCATCCACCACAGCGCGGCTGGCACCAGCTGCTGCCCCGAGGGCATCAGCCAGCTTCTCAATCAACTGATAGTTCTCAGGGCCTTTGATACCCCGGCCACCGGAGACCACGGCTTCCGCTTCGGTCAGTTCAACCTTGCCACCACTGGCGGCTTCGATGCTCTTGACCACGGCTTTCAGCTCGATGCCATCAACACCGGCGTCGAAGCTCTCGGCAGCAGCGGAGCCACCCACTTCATTCAGCATGAAGGCGTTGGGGCGGATGCCCACCACGGTCATGGCGCTGCTGCAGGTCAGGTCCACAAAGCACTTGCCGGCAAAGATGGGGCGACGGAATTCAAAGCCACCATCGAAGCTCATGCCCACAGCGTCGCTGATGCAGGCGCAATCCAGTTTTGCAGCAACCTTGGGACCAAGATCTTTGCCCATGGCGGTCGATCCCACCATCAAAAGATCCGGGTTGTTGGTTTTGCAGAAATTGGCCAGAGCGGCACCATAGGCTTCGCTGTTGTACGCGGCGAGATTGTCGCCACCGGCGGAGAACAACTTGTGCGCTCCATATTTTCCGGCTTCGGCGGCAGCATCGGCGGCCTCACCCAGAAGAACGCCCCACACTTCGCCACCAGCGGCATCGGTGATTTTGCGGGCTTCACTGATCATCTGCCAGGCGACCTTCTTCAGGGCGCCTGAGCGTTGTTCGATAAATACGGCAATGTTCGGCATATCGAAACTCCCTGTTTTAGAGCACTTTGGCTTCTTCGTTGAGCAGACGGGCCAGTTCTTTGGCGGCGGCTGCGGGATCTTCGGCATCAATCATGTTGCACTCGCCGCGGGCTGCGGGAGGAGCGTACTGTTTGATGGTCACCATGTTGGCGGGCACTTCAATACCCAGGTCGGCGCAGGTCACCACTTCCATGGGTTTCATGCCGGCTTTCATGATGTTGGGCAGACTCGGCAGACGGGGCTCGTTGAGGCCCTTCTGGCAAGTGACCATGGCGGGGAAAGAAGCTTCGACCACTTCCTTGCCGCCTTCAATTTCCCGCTCGGCGGTGAGGCTGCCGTCGCCCAGGGTCAGGGCGGTGACGTTGGAGACGTGGGCCATGCCCATCTTCTCGGCCACCATGATGCCCACCTGGCCGCTGTCGTCGTCGATGGCCTTGATGCCAAAGAGCACCAGGTCGTAGGAATCTTTTTTCAAAGCTGCCGTCAGCACGGTGGCGATGGCACTTTGGTCGGCACCCACCAGGGCTGGATCATTGATGATCATGGCCTTGTCGCAACCCACAGCCAGACAATCTTTTTTGAGAGTCTCTTTGACTGTTTCGGGTCCAATGGTGATGGCCGTTACTTCGACACCATCTCCGGTTTCCTTGATTTTGACCGCTTCTTCAACGGCGTAGGCATCGTAGGGATTCAGGATCCGGGTGAAGCCCGACTGGTCCAGCTCGGCGGCTGGGGCAGCAAGGTTGATCCGGGTCTCGGAATCGGGAACCTGTTTGACACACACGGCAATCTTCATGATTCCTCCTGGCGCGGCAAGGCCCTTAAGGTTTGCAAAAGGGATGAGCCCACCAACCGGCGGGCAACGTTAATGAATGTGCGTTCAAAATAGATCCTGGGTGGCTTTGCGTCAATGATTGGTGCTGGGTGATTAAAGGTGTTATAAATAGGTCCCAAATCACGGGATTGAGTATCCTTCATCGCTCTTCCGCCCGGATCGCCAAAGGAGCCCCTCATGGCCGATCAGAATGCCCAGCAATTCGACATTATCATCATTGGCGCCGGCCCGGGCGGATACGTGGC
>JAOZJV010000685.1 GCA_029935695.1 Candidatus Krumholzibacteriia bacterium
ACAGACCGAGGCCGAAACCTGCCTGGGCATCGGTGGCGGCGGTGGCCAGGAAAAGCAAGGGTGTGATTGCCAGAAAAACAGTAAGTAAAAGGCGTTTCATGATGAGACCTTTCGGTTGGTCATTTGGTTGCAGGGGATTGATGTAAAACGACTTTACACAGCCAGAAGATTCTTGTCCAACAATCAAACTTCAACCCCTTCAAATATTCCCATTCAGGGGGTTGCCGATCGGCCTGTTTTGTCTTGTATTGTGAAGCTAGACCTCGCCCCCCAATCTCATTCCAATGAAAGGGGCCTGCAATGCGTGCCCTCTGGAATAATCTGCCCACTATCTCACCCTCCGCTCTGCGCATCTTCGCCACCACATTCATGCCACTTTTAATCCTGATGGGCAGCGCCGGATTTGCTTTGGCGACGGACCATTCAGGCACAATTTCCAGCAACGAAACCTGGCTGGCCGCAGACAATCCCCACAATGTCGTCAGCTCTGTCACAGTCAATGCCGGTATCACCCTTACCATTGAAGATGGCGCAGAAGTTTATTTTGCAGCCAGCAGAAATCTTACCATCCGGGGAACATTGTCGGCCAACGGCACCCCCGGCACAGGAATTCTCTTCACCCAGAATACTGTCTCAAACTGGTATGGATTATCTTTCCAGGGAGGTGGCGGAGGCACCCTCAGCTACTGCGAAATTGATCATGGATCCTATGGAATTGCCCTCAATACATCCGGCACCGTGAGTGTCGAAAACTCCACTATTCAAAATGGCAATTACGGCATCAACGCCACCAATGGCACACTGGAACTGACCAATGTTCTGGTAACCGGGAACACAACATACGGCTTCTATGGAAATGATGTGCAGCCCACCCTGCTGGATGCCAACACCATATTCGAAAACAGCACCACCGGTGTTTATCTGACAAATATTTCTTCTCTGAGTTTCACTTCACCAGTGACGATCCGCAACACCACAACCGCCGGACTGCAGATCAATCTTTGTGAAGATCCGGTCATCAACAACATTGTATTTGAAAATAACACAGGCACTTACGGAGCCATCTATCTGCAGAACTGTGATGTATTCACCCTGGGTGGAGGAAACTCCATCGGCGGCACCGGAGTGGAAGCATCGTGGCCGGTGACCATCACTGCCGGATCTTACCCCAGTGTATCCTGTGTGATTCCAACGGTGGGCAACGCCAACAATGACATCCAGGTTTATGGCGGATCGAGCGATCGTATCGGCACCTGGCCTCTTTTTGCCGACCTGAACTATCTGGTCTCCAATTCTCCGACCATTGCCGCCGGCGGCCAACTGACCATCGTCGATGGTGTCCAGGTTGATTTTGCCAGCAGTCGCAATCTCACCATCAGAGGCACCTTGAATGCCATCGGCACCCCTGGCGCAGGAATCCTCTTCACCCAAAGCACCGCTGCGGCATGGCACAGTTTATCATTTCAAGGGGGTGGCGGAGGCACTCTTGAAAACTGTATCATTGAACATGCCACTTATGGTCTGTATATGAATACATCGGGCACCGTGGCAGTGGAAAATTCAACCATCCGGCAGGGAAATCATGGAGCCAATGTCACCAATGGTTCCCTGGAATTAACCAATGTCCTTTTTTCAGATCATTCCACCTACGGCTATTACGGCAATGGGGTGGCGCCAACTTTCCTTGACGCCAACACCGTATTCGAAAACTGCCCAACGGGTGTTTATCTGACCAATATTTCTTCTCTGGATTTCTCTTCACCAGTCACCATTCGCAACACCACCACCACCGGATTGCAGATCAATGATTGCGACACTCCTGTGGTTAATAATGTTACTCTGGAGAACAACAGCGGCACCTATGGAGCTGTTTATTTTCAGGACTGTGGCGACTTCACTCTTGGTTCCGGCAATTCCATAGGCGGACCTGGAGTCGGGGCCTCCTGGCCCGTGACCATCACTGCCGGATCTTACCCCGGCGCCGGATGTAGTATCCCCACCACAGGAAACTCCAACAACAACATCCAGGTGTATGGCGGATCCAGCTCCCGTCTGGGAACGTGGCGGCTTTTCCCCGATTTGAAATACATCGTTAATAACAATCCAACCATTGCTGCGGGTGGCCAACTGACTATAGCCGATGGGGTTGAGGTAAATCTTGGGGCCAACCGAAATTTGACCATCCGTGGTGTTCTCACGGCCATCGGCACCCCCGGCGCAGGGATTGTTTTCACCCAAAGCACTGA
>JAOZJV010000686.1 GCA_029935695.1 Candidatus Krumholzibacteriia bacterium
TTTGGTATGTGGTCAATGAGCAGTTCCAGTGGGAAATGGCCCGCTCGGTGCGCCAAGCCGAAATCTACCATGTTCTCTGGATTCATGACTACCGCGGCCTAAATGGTGACGGCAAGCCCGACGCCATCGCCTACGCCCAGACCCTGAACTACCTCGAGGCGATGATCGAGCGGGTTGAGGCCTATGATGAGGCCGGCAAACTGCCGCAGTACTTCATCCTCCTGGACCAACACTATTTTGAGATCAACAAGGCACGATTGTGGCTGCGGCTGTTGACCGACCCGCTGGGTTACGAGATGCACTTGCCGGCGGAGTTGGTGGCGTGGGAGGATCGGCTTGCTGCGGCCCAGGAGCGTCTGCGCCAGGCGGTGGCCAACTCGGTGTTGCTGCAAGTGGGGGCCAGCCAGTATGGTGATGACTGGCTGCAGAACCGGATCAAGGTTCAGGTCAACATCACCAACCCGGCCGACCCTTCGTTCTTCAGCATGCACAGCATCGGCATCATGCCCATTCCGGACAATCTGATGCGTGACCACCGCAAGATCGCCTTCTATGACATCACCGAAGCCGACCCTTATCGGGGTGCTGCCATGTTCACCGGTATGGGCATCGGCGAACACTATGTGGGTGCGAACTGGGAGGATCGGGCGCTGATCATCACCGGACCGGGGGCTCTGGCGGTAAAGGATGCGGCGCGCACCCTGATGTTGGCTCAGGGGTTTGAAGACGAAGAGATCCCCTACCCGCTGCGCCAACAGACTAAGCCAATCGACTATGACCTGCGTATTGCCGCCGAAAAGAAAGACAGTGTGCCGGACTGGATGGTGTCCCGTGGTTCGGTCCTGCAGCTGCACAACGAGACCGGGTTCCACCAGAAGCCGATTAACGTGGCCAAGGCCATTCTCTACAGCCTGATGCCGGCGGGTTCGGTGCTCAAGGTGCCGGATTCCCTCTGGCAGAGCTATCTCTACGCTTCACTGCTGGCTGGCAGCGCCCAGCGCGGCTGCAAGGTGTTGGTGATCGCCCCGACCCGTGATTCGGCCCCGAGCGGGGCCGCGACCACTCTGGCCCGGGCGCATGGACTAATGGGACGTCTGGTCGTGTATTCAGAAGGTATGGAGGACCAGTTGGCCGCCGCCGGTGGAGTCTTGAAAGTCGGCTTGTACGCGCCTCAGCAGGGCGTGGGTGATATTGCCGGTCGCTTCGAGCAGAGTGGCCGCAACATGCCGACCTGGGCGCGGCAGGTCTATCCCGCCAACCCGCGCGCCAACGCCGAGGTCCTCAACGCGGCAGCCTTGCTTGATTCCATTGGCTACAGCGTGGACTACATTGCCCAGGGCGTCGAGAAGGTACAGCCGAAGATCCATCTCAAGGCCAACTTCTTCGCTTCGGACAAAGCTTGGCAGAAGATGCTGGTGCGGCCTGAACTGGTCGGTGTCGTGCGAGGGTACATCAAGTATCTGGCGGGGCAGGCGGCAGTCCACGATACGACTGGCCAGGTACCGGATGTGCGACGTGTGCCCGAAGAACTCGCGGCGTCATGGACTCGGCTGGTCAAGGGGTTGCTGGCTGATCTCGAGCCCGAAGAAAAAGAGGAGTTAATCTACTACCTGACCGTCGGCAGCACCAATATGGACTATCGCAGTATGGTCATGGACGGCGAAGCGATGGTGGTTGTCGGTGGCTGGCAGGGCCTGCATGGGTTCATGGATTTTCTCTTGCTGCCGGGGCTGTGTGAGTGGCTGGAAACAACCGAGCAACTGGATGAGATGTTGCCGCCACCCAGTGGCATGACCCGGGCCGTTGCCGGGTTGTCGAAGTTGGCCCAGTGATGTGCTGAATGCTGAAGACAGGGCAGGGCCGGCGTGATGCCGGCCAAGTCAGCTTTTCGTGACGAGTTGCCTTATTCCAGGTTATTGCTGATATACCTGTGTACGGGGAAGATCGTGGGGTGATGCGCAAAGTGGATAGCAGTGTTCGGCCAATGTTGTAGATTATGTGACGAAATAAATCAGGTTTGGATTCTACGGATCATGGGTTCGCGTCCAGGCTTGGACGTGCGGTGGTCGTGCGAATGGGGCGGAATGGTTTAGACCATTTCCGGAAACAATAAGGAGACAGAAGATGAAGAAAAAACTACTGCTACTTGTGGCCATCTTTATCATGGGTGTAGGCAACGCCCTTGCGATAGATACTGAAAAAGCGCCAAAAATGAAAATGACAACCGACATACCGGAAGGTATTC
>JAOZJV010000687.1 GCA_029935695.1 Candidatus Krumholzibacteriia bacterium
CACCACATCGCTGAAGAACTGTTCACCAGTGCTGTCACTGATGCGCAGGTAAATGCTTTCAGCACGATCGTAGGTCTGGAAGGCAAAGGTGCGGACGCCGCCATTGGTGGTGCCCACGGTGTCGGCCAGAATACCGGCCGGGTCGTAGTAGAAATCGGGCCGGGGCGAATTGCCGCTGAAGACGTTGATCACGAAGTTGCGGTCGTCGCTGGTGACCAGCTGACCGGTGACGATGTCCACCCTTCTGACGGACATTTCGAAACCTTCACCCGCCACCACTGTGTCGGGAATATCCACGGCATAGCGTACGCCTTCAGGCACCACGGTCAGAACATCACTGAATGCCTCGCGGCCGCGGGCGTCCCTGATGCGCACAACAATCTGTTCACTGGTGGCATAGTGCTGGCCGCTGATAACAGCCTCACCACTGACCAATGTACCGACTGAAATACCCAGTGTATCGTGGGCACCGGAGCGGTCCGGCAGCAACGCGGTCATTTCAAAGTCGCCACCAGCGTCAATGCGTTCACCGGTTTCCGGGTTCACCAGACGCACGGTCATGTTGAAGGTGGCAGGAGGCCCGGCAGTGACGGTGGCCGGATCCGGCAACACCACCAGGTATTCAGCTTCGTTGACGGGAATATCGACCCGTCCACTGTTGACGTCAGGATGGAAAGAGTCGGTGGCAAAGACCGACACCACACCGGGATTACCCAGCACGATTTCCAGATCTCTGCTGCCGTTGACGAACGGGGCGTTGTCTTCGGCAGGGTCCACCAGATCCAACTGGCCGCCGCTGCTGCTCAGGTGGATGGTGCCATCGGTAATGCTCGAAACCAGATTCCAATACTGATCCACAGCGCGCACGCTCACAGTGAACGGCGACTCGGCCTGTTGGGTCAGAGGTTCGCCATCCTTGCCGTCGCCACTGAGCGATCCAGGCAACGGAGTTTCACCGGGAGCCACAATCTGGATGCGTTTGAAACCATCGGCAAGCATGCGGCAGGTGTTGCTGATACCGGTGGTACCGGTGGCATCAGAAACCTGGACGAAAATATCTTCAGAACGGCTGTATGCCTGAGCGATGGAACGATAACCGCCGCTGAGAATGCCCTGAACCACTTCCGTGGATCCTGAACCTGGCAAACCGGTCTGGGCACTGACGATTTGAATATCAAAAAGACGATCCTGGGTGGTCACCCGTTCACCAGTGTTGCTGTCCAGCAGCTCCACAACCAGTGGGAAGGTTTCCGGCGGTCCGACCAAAGCCGAGTCCGGCAAGGTGACCGAGTAGTACAAGCCACCACTGTCCATGGCGATGACGGAACTGAAGGCTTCGCGTCCGAAGTCATCGGTGACCCGAATGACAATATCTTCCACGGTGCTGTAGTTCTGATCATTGATCACAGCCACGCCACCGATGAGCTGGGCCTCCACAGTACCAAGATTGCCGTTGGCCGCCCCATGGTTGGGCTGCAGGGGTGTCAAATCAAACCGGTTCATGGCCGTGGGCACCACGTTGCCGGTGATGGGATCGATCAGCTTGACGGTCATCAGGAAACCAGGCACCGGACCGGTGGAAGCCGTGGCCGGCACAGTGATTTCGTATTCGTAAGGCGGATCCACGGGAATGTGACTGCTCTGGGAAGGCCTGGTCAAATCAGCCTCATCATAAACAGTGACAGCCACGGTGCCGGCGTCGGTCAGGAAGCCGTTGAACGTTCGGCGACCATTAACAAACGGCACATAATTTTCCTGCGGGTTGCCGGCATTGGCGAAGGAATTGTCACTGGCCACCAGGCGCAGGATGCCCACGTTGGTGGTGTCGGCCAAATTCCAATACTGATCCACCGCGCGCACTGTCACGGGGAACAATTCACCTGAGCGCTGGGTCAGTGGCGCACCACTTTTACCGGTGGCATCAAAGGCCGGAATACCCGACTCAACAATTTCACCCGGAGCAAGAAGTTGCAGCCTCTTGTAACCATCGGGACGGATGGCGAACACAGGACTTGAACCACTGAGACCGGTGCTGTCGGTGACAGTGATGTAGATGTTTTCAGACCGGGTGTAACTCTGTTGAAAATGGATCACGCCATGGTCCAGGCGCTGGCTTTCGGTGCCAACGGTTCCGAGACCGACGCCCCCGAGGGCTGTCATCACGGCCACATCAAGACGGCGGTCCTGATCCACGATGGTGTGGGTGTCCACGTCGCGCAGGGAGACGGACACGGGGAATGCGGCC
>JAOZJV010000688.1 GCA_029935695.1 Candidatus Krumholzibacteriia bacterium
CTGTTTCCGCTTCATCTGCAGGCCAAAACCGGCAGCGAAGCCCCCTTCCTGGCGGCTGGTTTCATACCCCATGCGCAGGAACAGAATTTTGTTGATCCCAAATTCAGTGCCCATGCGGAAACTTTCTTTGAAATCTGAAGGATGATTAAAATCGGCTGTTGTCAGAACAGTGACTTTCCGGGCCAGCTGCCAGGTTTTGGCCGCCCCGAAGGTGCCCACCGTGGGTGCAGGGAACTTTTGAAATTCCGTGCTGGCCACATAGCCGTCGGCCATGGCCGGAGGCGTGCCGCCAGGTTGAAGATCGCCACCGAAATTTTTCACTGCGAAACCAATGCGCATATCGCCCAGCCCCACAAAATACAAAATACCAAGATCTGCCAAAATGGCCTTGGTCTGGAACTCATCCAGATTTTCCTGATAATATTTCAGGGTCATACCGATGGAAAACTTGTCGGTCATGGCTCGGGCCACTGAAGCACCCAGGAAGAACTGGTTGGCATTGAAGTAATGTCCTGTTCCTTCCTGGTGGAATTCATCCGTGCGCATGATATCACCCGAGCGCAGGGAACCCAGACTCAATCCAAACCCAAAACTCTGACGGCGATGATGCCAGCTCAGATAATCAAGATCAATGTCGGCGGCATACTCACTGTGGCTGGCAAAATAGTTGGTGCGGCCGGGTGTGCGCATGATGCCTGCGGGGTTCCAGTAGGCAGCAGAGCCGTCGGTGGCGCAGGCCACGTAGGCCTTGCCCAGAGCAATGCCACGGGCGCCTACGGGAATACGCATGAACAGACCGGAGGCTGTTCCCACGTTGTCCTCACCATACAGTCGCAGGATATCACCGGCCCAGGCGGGGCCAGCCAAAATTGTCCCCATGGCGGCCCAAACAATCAGTGTTTTCAGGATTCTGTTTACCATGAGTAACTCACCCCCCAAAGCAGGGTCAGGGGATTCTCAATGTAACTCGGATCAACCACACCCTTGGCATAATCTTCACTGTTGGTCGAGGCGACATACCCCTCTTGAAAATCAGACTCATCCCAGTGTTCGACCCATTCCGGATTATAGTCGCCAACCTTGTAACCATCGCCGGTGTAAGGGTTCACCCGGCGAAAATTCTGGTGGTTCAACAAATTCCGTACTTCAAGATAGACAGTCAGTTTTTCACGACCATGGAAGCGCCAGTATTTGTTGAAGCGGATGTTGATGCTGCTCTTGTAAGGGCCCAGTTCACTGTTGATGGCGCCGCGTTCGTAATCTTCAAAACCCAGGTAAGACATGGGGGTGTAACGCTGGCCGGCCTCGGCTCTGGCCAGGATATTGACACTCCAGTTGGGCGGCATGCGCCAACCGAAAAGCTCGGGTCGATCATCATCAAAAACCGAAAAATCCGCGTTAAAACTCACGGTCCAGGGTTTATCCCACAGCAGGGGTGTGCGCGTGAGACCACCGATGCTCGCCGTCGGCGAGTAGGTGTCTTCGTAGGAGGCCACGAGGTAGGCTTCGTTGGCGTTGCTGTTGGTGCCGGTTGTGTGCTGGAATTCAACACTGCCGGAACCGCTCAGCCAACGGGTGGTGCGTTTGGTGACCGTCATTTCGATGCCCAGACTGCGGGCGGAATCGCCGTTGAAATAGCGCACCGGGCTGATGGTGACGTTACCCGAATCGTTAGGGTCAGGAGTTTCTTCGGCTCCAATATCCACCGCATCCATGCGAACACTTTTGGCGTAATCGTAAATATCACGGTTGAAGAAGGTCACGCCAAAACTCCACAGGCCACCGAACTCATGTTGCAGTCCGGTTTCGTATTCGATGGTGACCTTTGGATCAAGATTGGGATTACCCAGCAACTGCACTTCCGTGGCGGTTTGGGCTTCCAGTTGGGGATACACGTAGGCAAAACGCGGCCACTGGCTGAAATGTCCATAGTTAAAGAAGAACTTGTCCCGTTCGGTAACAGGAAAACTCAATCCCAGGCGGGGCGAAATACGCATCTTCCATTCGCGACCCAGGGCACTGTGTGTTTTGTCGTAGAACTCATCAGCCATGCCTTCGGTGATGAACAGGTAGTCATCATTGTTGGCCATGACATTTTCCACTTCCTTGCCCGGTGCCCACCAATCGGCCCGCAAACCCGCGTTGATGATCAAACCACGGTAATCAAGGGTGTCCTGAAAATACAAGGCGCCGGTGATGGGATGAGCCAGGAAAATATCTTCTTTAACACCCAACTTGCC
>JAOZJV010000146.1:0-2509 GCA_029935695.1 Candidatus Krumholzibacteriia bacterium
CAGTCGCCCGGAAACGTCATATATATTCAGGCTGTAGGGCATGGCATCCCGCAATTCGAAACTAATCGTCGTTCTTGGATTGAAAGGATTGGGCCAGTTGGCGAGAAAGAGCCTATGGTCGATTTCTGCAGGCAAATTGGCCAGTATCCCTGGATCGTGATACCCCCAGGTCAGAAAGGCAAAATCGAAATCTGGCCAATGGTTGCCTTCCTGGACACTGCATGCACATGCCGGGTTGTACGCTGAATCAGTGCTTCCTCGCCAAAAATACCTGTTACTCGGGTTCGGGGACGGTGCGTCGGCAGAGAGATAGATCCGAAAAATACTCCAGGTATTCAGGGTTATTGCCTCAGAGAGTTCAACTCGAACCCAGCCTGAAACCTGGATTTCTTCTTCCATGACCATTTCCTGGCCAAGCAAAACTCCGCCCTGAGTTCGAATCTCCAGGATCATGTTACCCGGATTGCCGGTACGCGTAATATTCACTTCAACAGCAGTGAGAATATTCACGGTGGGCGAAAATTCCTGCCACCGCACGACATCACTATCGAACCAGAATGCGTAGTTCGCTACGTCCTGGTATTGATCGAGCTCTTCACTGGCACCACCGGCTTGTGAATCGAACCAGGCCGTCGTAACCGGATCCTCGCGGAGATCACTCCAGGCAACACATGTGGCGTCATCACGCGCCCCATCAATCGCCATGGATGGCGGCCCCAATGCCGGCATGCCTTCGTCATCCACCATGCTTTCCGGCGTGGTCCACATGGTTGGCGAACTCAATTCACATTCACTGATCTTGATCTGCTGCTCTGGATCATCGTTTTGCAGCCAGGCAAGAGCCACTTTTTCGTCCTGATCACAGAGTGCGTGCTGTGGTTACAGCTCTCGCTCGTCGGGATCATTGGGCGGGTTCGCCGAAGTCCAGGAGAGACCTGCATCATAGCTGACCCGTACCGCCAGATCGTTCTGAATGCCGTCATCAAAACAGACAACGACTGTAGGCTCGCCGGCTGCGGCGACAATTTTGGGCCAGAGGGAGGCGATTCCCAGAGTTTCGACGGTCAGATTAGACCCCCAGCTAACCCCGCGATTCGTGCTTTTTCTCAAGCGGATCTCTGGTGGAGAAAACTGCCAGCTATAGCTGTAAATATAGTAAAGAATCCCATTCCCATAGGCTATATCGATGCCTGCGTAGTCTCCCTCGACGCCTCCTATGCCGCTGTGGTTCGTCCAGGTCCCTCCTTGATCGCTCGAAAGCGCGAAACGGAAACTTGTGTCCAAAACAGAATTGTCGAAGACCTCATAACCAACATATACGCGCCAGTTGTCCGGATAGTCCCGGTCATCCACACATAGGGTGCCACCGGAGATTTGCATGGACATATTTCCGGTAGCAACCACTCCGTAGCCCGTACTTTCCGTGGTCAAATCCAGCCACCACACGCGAAGCTCATGGGAGGATCCCAAGTCCGCTCTCAGCGAGACGAATAGTTTCTCACCTTCCACAGCAACAATGGATATGGGTGTGACGGGATCGGTCGAGGAAATATAGCGATCGAAGGCCCAACTGGTTCCTCCGTCATCCGATCTATACAGACCCGCGCTGGACACCTCCGCCAGAGAGCACGCGACGTACAGAGTTCCATCTTCAAGGGCAGCCAGCTTTGGCGATCCCGCATCTTGAGATAAATCGGTGATTCTCACATCGTCGGCCCAACGGGTCTGAGCCTCAAGGTGAGGAATACCAAAAGCGATCACCAACAATAATATACAGCCTGTTCTCAGCGTTCTCATGGCCTTCTCCCCCCGGATTTGACTCCAACTGTAAATACCTTCAGACACAACGAAAGTGTGAATTGGATATTGCGCCATCGTTTTCAGTAACATGGGACGGGGCATTGGGATGTTGAATCGGGAGTAAAAAAGTCGCTTAAAGAATGGAGTAATTGACACCAAATTCCAGTTCGGGTATAATTTTTGTCCTTTCAGAGTCTATTGTGTTTCTAACCAATCAGGCAAAATCATGCGATTTATCTTGGCAATCAGTGTTTTGGTTCTTCTTGTAACAGCAACTGTTCCTGCCTTTTCTGATACGGCAATAATTAACCTGCCAGAATTGACGGGGGACTATGAAACAGACCCTTATATCCTGCCTGAGTGGGGCGAGACCCATCGTCAAATGGATTTGGTATTACCGGACAATATAACTGCCATTGATGAGATCCATTTGGTGATCACCGGATCCTGGACCGAAGGTATTTATCAGTGCTCTGGATATCCTCCCCAGGACCCCGTAAATTTCACTCCCCCCATGACAATGTTCCTGTCTGTTCCTGAGGTGTATGGAACCTACCCCTTTGTCGCAACAATTGAACCTATGGGCAACGAACCCTACCAGTATTCGGCCGTTTTCGAAAACAACCCCTTTGACCCCGATCCCAGCCTGATGATTGGCGAAACAATTCATATCGAGCTGATCGTTGATTTTGGGCTGATCCTGACTTGC
>JAOZJV010000146.1:2519-5389 GCA_029935695.1 Candidatus Krumholzibacteriia bacterium
ACATTGTAGAAGACTCATATGGAACTCTTACCGATGTCCATTTGGAAATTAATGGTACGGTGCCTGCTGAGGCAACCACCTGGGGGCATATCAAGGGTATTTATCGGTAGATAACGCCCTCGTCCATTTCGATGAAGCCGAAGCTACGAGGACGACCGGTTTTCCAGCTAGATTTTGGCAGCAGTGACTGTCATTTCAACCAGAAGTGTGTCTCTTGCCATTCTTGCTTCCACGCATGCTCTTGCGGGCTCAAAACCAGCAACAACCCAGGCATCCCAGACTTCATTCATCGCCTTGAAATGGGCCATATCTCTGAGATAGATTGTCACCGAAAGCATGTGCTTGGGGCTTGAACCGTACTGTTCCAACAGATCAGAAATCTTCTGCAGAACAACTTGGGTTTGCTCTTTGATATCTGTATCAGGCTCTCCACATGTTTGACCGCACAAATAAATAGTGTCTTTGTGCTCCACCACTCTGCTCATTCTTCCTGTTCCTTCAAATCTCTTTATTTTCAATTGTTTCTCTTTCTTCCCGTACCTGGGGCTGTACGTTCGGGCCCAAAATATTTTTCACTTCGATACCGAAGCCATACCCGCAGCGTTTGAGGTATCCGGTCCTTCTGCTCTTTGCTCAGGCTTTCATACTGCTTAATTGCCATTTCCCGATGGGTTCGGCAGGCAAGATTATTGTGTGCATCCCAATATGACCGTGCCAGTCGGATCAGTCGGGCGGTCTCTTTTACGGGATCATTGGGTTTGTTTTTTTTTGCAGGCATGTGATCATAATATATGGGATGGGGGCATAAAGGAAGCAATTGGGTATTATTTGTCATTCAACAATCAACTCTGCGCCGCTGGTAATTGCTTCCATGGCATCAGATGGACATGTCCACATCGTTGTAGTTCTTGCCGTCCTGCTTACGCACCCAGTTCTTGCCCGGAACGCCGCAAGCGGCAATCACAAGCGGTGCCTGCACGAACCAATCCTTGCCGTAAACGCGCTGCAGCTCTTGCTCGCGACCGGCCGTGCGGATCACCACCAGGCGAAACGATTGCTGGTTATTAGCCGTGGGAGCCAGCCGCGCCGCCTCGAGAACCTGCGCCAACTTGTCCTCGGCAACGGGGTCGCTCCGATAGGCCCGGCAACTGTAGCGCGCGCGGATAAGCTCCTGGAAGTCCATGGAATTCTCCTTGTCAGAGTTGAATGCAAATCGCCGCCCCAGCTAGCACTTCGGGCAGTAAAGACACCTGTGCATACCAAAAAAAATTCCATCCGCATTGGCCTCTGTGCCATTTTGTCTGACCGGCTATACCATAATTGAAACTCAACAATCACATGAATCCGAAGAAGGGCCAACCCGGTTTCTGTGTTAACCAGTAGATTTCAAGAAAACGACGTTTCCCAAACCAAACCACGCCAACCCTTAAATAACACCAATTTATAGACACAAAAAAAGACAGACCTAATAGCCTGCCATAAGTTCCCCTAAAAAATTGGTTCCCCACGTGGGACGGATTGCGAACATTTTTCTGAGAGGAAGAATGAAAGTCTGTTCTTCAAGTAGCTTTCTTCCATCAATTCAACTTACTCCATTTTGCTCCACGGCCCTTGCCTTGCAACATAACCAATCCTTCATTCTTCATTGCACTCAGCTCCCGCTTAATTGTAGGCAAGCTGACACCTGATTCCATCCATCCATTTCGAGGTGCTCAGTCCCACTGGTCCCAAAATTGCCAACCTCAGTGATATTGCTGAAAATATTTGTTATCGCCTATAATGAACTTGGGTAATTTTAAGATTCCTGTTTTTACTGCGTCTCGATACGGTAACAAAATACTTCCAGCTCACCAGAGTGATCTGACGCTATAATAATGCGATCGTCTCCAAGAAAAAACAGACGGTCCTTTTGTCCGTCGCCAGGAAAAGGTACAGCCACCTGGGCTTGGAATTTACCATCGGCGTCGAATACATCATAGGACCTGAAAATTTCGTCGGATATTTCACGCACACCACGGCTGTTGAGTACCCAGAGAGTCCCGTCGTCGAGAACGTCGATACTCACGATGCAGGGTTCCAGGTCCTCAGGTACGTTCTGAACCTGCACGCGACCGTTGCCGTTGTTGATAAACAACTCTTCACCGAATGCCTGTTTCTCCGCTTCGGACCGTGGCCATGATTCGAAATCCCGTTCGATGTTCAACACCAGATTACCCTGTGGATCAAAAACGGTTATCCGGTACTGGTTGCGATGGTTCGCCACGAAGAGCCTGCCGTGCGGACCGATGGTCCATCGTCCACCGGAAGGAAAGTCTCGGTCTTTTTCTACTTGCTGTGGCCGGCCTAAATCCATCACGGAGATATGTTCGAGGAAAGTCACCACCGGCTTGCCCTCGGCATTAAAACCAGTCAGGTTACTGTGGTTTTTGGCCATATATCCGTCGCGGGTAAGGCCTGTTTGCAGGAACACCATGGTTCCACCACGTGACATGCCCTCAGTAACATTACTGAAACCGCTCGCCTGCTGGCCCACAAGTGGGAACGTTCCAACCGGGTTACCGACCGGAACACCATCGATGTTAATCCTGACAATCTTGCCCATCATCGACTGCAAAACGCCCAGATTTTTATCCGGCAACCACATCAAGTCAGTGGCAAAGCGAAACTCGCCCGGTCCATCACCCTTGCGACCAATCATCCGCTGCAATTCACCGCCGCGTGCCAGAACCTTGATCTCATTAAACTGCGAATCCAGTAAGTAGATGTTACCGTCTTCATCGGTCACAACCTGGTCTACACTGCCAAACAGGAGGTCGTTGCTTCCGGCACTCCACATTTGGGTCATATTTGCGGTGATTTTCCCTTTTGCA
>JAOZJV010000146.1:5399-8067 GCA_029935695.1 Candidatus Krumholzibacteriia bacterium
TTTTGCAGAGGACGAACCTTTTGTGTCATTTGGAATTTCAGCGGAAGCAGGGAGACAACCCGTAGTTACGATCAGAAATGTCGCGATAACGAGAAATAACCAAAATTTTTTCATGCCTGCTCTTCCTTGTAGCGCCGCTCGCTCCATTATTGATTTGTGAAGATGTTGTGCAGACGTGATTGGAAAAGTTTTGTTTCATTAGAGATAAGCTCAGGCAGGATGGTCCTGGTCAGATGAGTACTTCCCGGTTTTGATCGCGCTCGTCAGTCTCCGTTGGTTTTCACCCTGCATGCGGCCTGGATCATCTGAAAACCGGGAAGATCGTCCCAGTCATAGAAAGCGAAATCTTCCACTGTCTTATTAATGTCCTCCCTGTCCGTCCCGTGGCCGATATCCCCGAGGAGGGAATCCACGACCATTTCGGCCAACAAACCTGAGTGAAACAGGAACGCCAGATATGGGCCCTGGTCCCAAATGGCGTGAACAACGTGCCGAAGTTCCACATCGAAACAAGCGTACATGTGCTCCCGGCCGTCGACGATAAGATTCATCCACTGTATACCCCACTTTTGCGGAACATCGATTTCGCGAAAATCTGTCACGAGCCTGGCTCCGGGAATATCCACTTTCTCGTAGACCTTGGCGAACACTGCAACGCCTCTGGCGGCCGTCGTGATAAGGTCGTCCCTGATGTGTGGCATGATTCCGGGAAAGACATCGATCAGAACCTTCTTCTGCGCCCCGCTCAGCATGGCCCGGCAACGTTCCAAAGACTGGGCAACCGTCTGCAGAGTGTAAACCTGGAAGTCGCTCGTGGCCGGAGGTATGCTGGCCAGTTCCCGGGCAGCGGCAGCACGCCGCTCCTTGAAGGAGGCTTCGAGCTGATCCAGCACTTCAAGATAGGGCACCGCCCGAAACAGCCGCCGCTTCCCCTTCCCAGCCACCAATACTCCACGCAGGGCAAGGGCCTCAAGGGCCTGGTAGGTGTTCGAGTTGGGTTTGTCGATGGACTTCGCCACCTGGTATCCGGTGGCCGGGCTGTTCTTCAGTAAATAAATATAGGCCATGGCTTCAAGCCGCGTAAACCCTAGTTCCACAAGACTTTCCATCAAAAACACCTTCAGGCTTTCTTTTGGGTAATTCGTCGTTGTATTTAATACTACTATCCATGCAACTTTTCCGTGAGTCAACCGTCATTTAGTTGTTGGACGCACATTTTGTCAGACACATAACCAGATTAACGAGAGGGAACACCATGAAAACCGCCGTTCTATTGCTGGGAATTGGAGCCATCCTAATGCTAGTATCGCCGCCCATTTCCGCAGCCGCAGAAACACCGTCCACAGCCAGCCTTGATTCGTTGGTTCAAGCCATGGTCAACCCCGACTCAGAGGACCCCATCCATAACGCCCTGCTCCTGGTTGAAAGTCCTCGCATGCGCTGGATCGGTTCCGCGGGAATGGCCGATGGCCTGAACGAACCCATGACCGTCGACCACAAATTTAAAATTGCCAGCATCGGCAAGACCTTCACCGCCACGGTCATCCTGCAGTTGATCGAAGAAGGAAAGCTTGGCCTGAATAACACCCTGGCCGAGATATTCACCACCGGTGAAGTCGATCTCGACAGCCTGCTCATCTACCAGGGCAAAGCCTACGGCCACAGCATCACAGTTGAACACCTGTTGGGCCAGACCAGCGGTATCCGCGATTACATGGAGCATCCCCGTTTTTTCGCCGACATCATGGCCGACCCATCGTTCCAGTGGTCACCCGAGGCCATCCTCGATCGTTACTTCGCTTACGGAATGCACACCGAGGCCCTCTTTCCCCCGGGCGAGGGATTCGTTTACGCCGACCCGAATTACGTGCTGCTGGGCATGGTGATCGAGAAGGTGACCGGATCACTTCTTGCCGATCAGTACCGCCAACGAATTTTCGATCGCCTGGGCATGGTCAACAGTTACCTGGAATTCTACGAACCAGCCCGCGGCGACAATCCGCTGTCTCACCCTTTCATTGGCCCGAATGATATTTCTACCATCAATACTTCCTTCGACTGGGCAGGCGGGGGCATCGTCTCGACCGCCGGCGAACTGGCGACCTTCTTTCGCGCTTTGCTCGAAGGACGCCTTTTTCAGCAGGAAGAAACGCTGGACATGATGCTGCAAGCGGCCGACCGCGGCTTCGGAATGACCGACTTCGCCTACGGCTACGGCATCATGAAACGGCAGATCAACGGTCATACTTTTTACGGTCATGGGGGAGCTTACGATTGCGACATATTCTACTGTCCGGATTTGAAGATCTGCGTTTGCACTGTTTTGAATCAGATGAACACCCACGGCAAGCGAAATGAGTTTTTAATTCGGGCCGTGCAACTGGTGGTGGTAGAATCCGAGGATTAACCAACTGCAATGCTTGATACTTTTGGGTTGTGCCTTTGAAATTGTGTCTGGCCTGTTGCTTGCCACAGACCAGATATGAATACTTTAATAAAAACATCTGAATCATGGACTCCTCCCTTCTGCCCAAACCTGTATCTGGGGGGCTTGGGGCAGTTCTTATTTTACTTCTGATGATGAGCCCAGTTGGTGGCGTACTGATCTGGGTATTGTGATGCCAGTGGGTGGCCTATGTCTCCGATTGTGCTATGTAGGAAGACTCCA
>JAOZJV010000689.1 GCA_029935695.1 Candidatus Krumholzibacteriia bacterium
AGACCAATAAATATTGATGCGAAGATTAAACGCTGGAGTTTTCATGAGCGAATCCAAGAACCAGAAGCCCAAAATCAACTATCCCTGTCAGTGGGGTTTCAAGGTCATCGGCAACGACGAAGAGGTGGTGCACCAGGCCATCCATGAATGTTTGAATGATTGTTTTGAAAAGGACCATGGCCGACCTGTGGAAATTGGTGCCAGCCGCAAAAGCGGGGGTGGCAAATATGTCAGCGTGGGATTGACCGTCGAAGTGATGGATGAGAACGAGCGGAATGTTGTTTTTCAGGCTCTGGCTGACCGGCCGGAAATTAAAATGGTTCTCTGATCCCCGGCAAATTCCTCAATTGCTTATTCCGGTGCCGGCGGCTCGATGACCAGGTCGGGCAGTCCGCTGAGATCCGCATCCCATCCATCCAGCAGATCCACCGCCGCAGAGTCGGCTTCGGCTGCATCCGGATCAAGGGGTACAAACCGGATGTAGGTTCGGTACCGGTTGATAATTTCCTCCACATAATCGACAGTTTCGACGCCTCCGTAGAATCCGTGGCGGGTGTCGCGGTAGTGCCGGTGTTGCATCAGTCGGGGCAGCGTCAGCAGCAGACCTCTTTCCCAGCTGTTGGGATCGCGCCCGTAATCCATGGCCATGCGCCGGGCATCGGTGACGTGGCCTGTTCCGGCGTGGTAAGTGGCCAGAGTGAACCGCCAGCGATCAAGGCTGTCGAGATAAGCAAAGCTGTTGTAGGTGGAGGCCATGAGCCGCAGGCCTGCGCGCAGGTTCGGAGCCGGATGGTACAAACTGTCGGCCTGGGGACCGGCAAAGGCGGGCAGCACCTGCATCAAACCGCGGGCATCGGCTTTGCTGCGGGCTCGGGTGTAGAAACGTGACTCCTGATAAATGAGAGCTGACACCATGCGCCAGTCCAGACCCAGGGGCTCAGATTGGCGCCGCACCATGGCATCGTATCCGGAGATGCGCCGGCTCTTATCCGGACGGTGGACGGCTTCCCGAAATTTCTGAATGGTTTTTTCATTGGCAAAATACCGGTCAAAGATGATGCCGTAGGTCTGACTGCGCCGCCACCGGCCGGTCTCGTTGATGCGCAGGTGCTCTTTGAGGAAAATATCCAGTTTGCTCCCAAGCTCGGTGGAATTTTTACGAACCATCCAGACGGTGGGCCGTTCGTTTCCCAACGATGGTCCCACCTGGAGGCCATCGATCCAGGCCATGCCGGCCTGGGCTGTGAGATTATCCACCACCACCGCTTGCAGGCGTCCCTGGGCCACGAGGGTCATCAATTCCTCGGCCTCCACTTGGGAAGGGCCCTGATTGATGCGAAAGGCCACACCGCTCTCTTTACGTATTTTCTGCAGCACAGGGGAAAAGGGGCAGCCCCAGGGGATGGTCAGGGAGAGCCCTTTCAAGTCAGACATATTGATTCCGGGGGGGCCGTTGTCCGGTAAGACAACCACCTTTCTGGAAAAGCCGGTGGGCCGAGTGAGATCCACAAATTGGTCTGCTCCCTCAGGGGCGGGCAGTCCTGCACAAACCACATCGCCCTGTCCGGAGTTGAGCAGCGAAATGAGGTCGTCACCGGGCTGAGCGATGACAACTTCCACTGTCAGATCGTTTTCCCGTGCAAAACGTTCAATCAGCTCATAGTCAAATCCCGCCTGGCCGCCCTTGTGGATGAAATAGGTGCGGGAGTTGTAGAAGGTGATGATGCGCAGGATGCCTGCTTTTTTGATGTGGGAAAAATCATGCTGAACCACGGGCTGGGGGAAGTCCGGAAGGTTGTCGGCTGTATCACCATTGTTAGCTGGTAAAATGCGTTCTCCACAGCCGACTAAAATGGCCATACCCAGCAACAGCAAGGGTATAAAGACCTTATGGAGAGATCTGAGAAGGAGCTGGTATACATTTTGTTTCATTATCGAATCATACTACGGTGCGATCTGGGAAAACAGGACTTTTAAAGTGATAAATAGTGATTATTTTGATACAATAGCGCTCCGGAATGAACCATTTATCTGGTTCCATGGGAATTCACCATGACATCCAGGGGTTCTTCTTTTAGTTTGGGACGAGTAATATAGTTAGCCGGCAAGGAGCCTCCATTTGCAGTTGTTTGATTTGAGCCATGTGATCAAGCCGGATATGCCCCAGTGGTCCGGTGATAAACAACCTTTGAAAATCCATCGTCACAGTGAACATGGACCCGATACT
>JAOZJV010000147.1 GCA_029935695.1 Candidatus Krumholzibacteriia bacterium
GCCTTCCTTGTCATAGATGCTACGCCTTGTAACGACAATTTCCAAATCACCGTCCTGATCAAGATCACCGGTTTGCAAAAAAGTGGCTCCAGGCTTGGAGTCCACTTCCCGGGACCATAGCAATGAGCCATCGGCTCCAAGGGCCATCAAATAGGGCCGGTCATCGCTGAATCCATTAACTTTCCGGCCGTGCAGATTATGAGGGGCACGACTGGACATTAAAATCTCCATAGTGCCATTGCCGTCTAGATCCAGAATTTGAGCTTGTTGGTGGGTAAGGGAAGCGCCGGACAGGAAAGTCCAGAGGAATTCTCCGGTCCAGGGATCTACTGCATAGACTCCCCGTTTATCCAGATCAAAGCCGGAATTGCAGACCATGATCAGGGCTTTGCGAGGCCCATTCTCCATTGAAACATCCATGGCTCCGATGGTGACGTAGGTTCCGTCCCAGCGGCCGTCTTTGTTAAGATCGGGTCCACCCTGCAAGTCGAATTCATTCAGGGCTGTTCCTGTCTCGACATCAACCACCCAGAATCGGTTATTCATGAAATCGGCGGTGGAGGCGTTGATCACAACCGTGGTTTTTCCGTTACCCAAATCCAGGGCCTTGCTGATAGAAAAACCAGATGTTGTTATATCCGGGCTATGGAACTCGGCGGGAAAATTCATTTGCCAGTGGGTTGAATATCCTTCAGAAGAATAATCTTCACAAATTACGTAATGGGGTTTGGAACGGATGATTTCCAGTTCAGGATCCTGGTCAACGTTCAGAAATGCAAGTGGGGACCCCCACATATAGTGACGAATATTCGGGACGGAGTATTGAGAAAGAGGCGTCACTTTGTATGGCAGGAATTCATCAATTTCTTCAAGGCTGGAAGAGGACGCAGAAACTTGACCAGGAGCAACCACCAGGGCTCCCGTCAATATCATCATCACAAAAATATGAATTAAAAACGCCCTCATGATGTCCCCACATATCGCTGTCGTTATATTTTCAGCCTTAATTGTACCCGAAACAGGCCTTTTTTTCAACAACTTATAGAATGTTGTCACCAATTTCTGGTCATGCCGTATACTGGTATGTCCAGCAACTAGAAACCCAAATGGGAGCGGATCCGCCCTTGGAGTTGAAAAAGAATCTGCGCGACAAACATCATCAGTTGTTGATGCTGTTGGCCCGCAAAGGAAACGAAGACGCATTTCGCAGGTTGTATCATGAGACCCATGATCCTGTGGCAGCTTATGTCAACCGGCGGGTCAGTCATACGGCCGATGCCGAAGATATCATCGCTGATGTGTTTCGAAAATTCCTGATGCGGCTGGACAGCTACGACAGCACCAAAGGCAGTGTCCTGACCTGGGTGGTGAGCATGGCTCGCCATGGAGTGATTGATCACTACCGCCGGAGCAAACCAGTCACCGTCGACAGTGACGAATTGGTCGAAGTTCTGGCCGGCTCCAGGCCCGGCGCCCTGCAAACCCTGATTCAGGAAGAAAACCTGCTGCGAGTGCAGGCCCTGCTCCTGAAGCAGCCACCGGAAATCCGTGAAATGTTCGACCTGCGCTTCGGCCAGGGTTTGCGGGTGCGAGAGGTGGCAGCGGTGATGGGAATTGGTCCGGATGCTGCGAAACAGCGTTTTGCGCGCACTTTGAAACAGCTCAGGGGGCAGTTGAGGGATGAAAAATCCATAGATAGCAGGAAAGGAGCCAGACCATGGGCGACCGCAGATTAAATCGGGATCTTGAAAAATTGCACCAAAGCAACATCCCGGCAGGCGAGCACCGGAAACTCCTGGAGGATGAACTTCTGCTTCGTTACCGGAACATTCACTCAAAGAAGAAGAGGTTACTCAACATGTTGAATCCGCACACACCTTTTGCCCGTTTTGCCGTTTTGGGTTTGGCCATGCTACTGCTGGGCGTGACGGCCTGTTCCACTCAGACCACCACAGAGGTGGAAATTGGCAAGCATGCCAGTGTCCGGTTTGCTGGCGAGCTTCAGACACCCAATGGTGAAAAAACCATCGACATCAACCAACGCATTCAGGTCGTGATGAACGAGCTTATGGTCACCGATGGCATTGAAGACTGCAACGTGAACATCGAACAGGACGGCGAAGGAAATTTGACTTTGGGTCTCACTCTCTTTGGCAATGACATTGATGGTGAAGCTGTGATAGTCATGCTGCAGAGCAGTTTCCCCGAAATGCCTGAAGCGGAAATTCTGGTGGAAGTTCTTGAAGGAACCATTGAGGAAAGCTGGGCTGAACGCTTTGGCCGTGAAGTTTTCCACTTTGAATCTGACGGTGGATCTGATGAAGAGATCAGAGCCCAGGTTTTGCAGCAGATTCAGGAGCAGGGCTTTGAGGGTGAAACCGAGGTTATTGTGAATACTGAGGGTGGCGAGCAGACTATTGAAATCATCATGACCGAGGATGAGGACGAGGGGCAGTAGCAGTGAATTTATTTATCGGCAAAAAATGACCCCGTGGCAACTCAGGCCAATGCCTGAACAGCCACGGGGCTTTTTCAAATCAACAATCAGCTCATTTAGCGGTACATGGCCTTGATCTGGTCCATGGATGCTGGCTCAGAGGCCATGGCTTTGTTGTTTTCGTTGAACCCGCAGTATTTGCGAAGGATTAAGCGGCAGCGTTCCACCCGATCCATGTTGACAGGCAAACCCTGAAGCTCTTTGTTAATTTCAGAATATGCATGTCTGATGGCCCATTTGGGAATGCGTCCGCCGCGATCATTGGCAGCGTTCAAGACAGAAGATACGTAATAAGCGTAGAGCCTTTTGACTTGCCAATGGCTCCAGTCCCGGTCTTCCATCAACGAAACAGTGTAGGTTTTGTAGACGTTGCGAATTTCACAGAATTGGTTGCGGGGATCGTAAAAACGGACTTTGCCCCATTTTACGAGCTGAAGATCATGATTCCAGGCACCTTCGCCGCCATTGTGTTCGGACAGATAACTTCCGGTCCATGCATCTCCACTGTGATGACTGAACCAGTACCAGGGCATCCTGGCATCATTTTCACCGGCCTGAGCCATACCAGCGAAACCCATCAGCAGAAGAGCAAACACAATAACCAAACTTCTCTTATTCATCATTAATCCCTCCAAAAAAATGGTAAACACAGATTTGAATAATCTGATTGATAACAGAATAACATACAATCATGCTAATTCATATCAAAAAATTGGGTTTTTTAAAATTAATTTGGGTTTTTTGTACTTGAGTGCTGTTTTTTGGGCCAACAAGAGGGCTTAAAGGTAAAAAATTCTTCAATTAGATTGTCTGATTGAATGAGATAACCACTCTATTCTAATAGTGATTGAAGGAAAGTTCATCTGGGAGGATGATAAAAAGTATTGGATTTTGAGTGAATCAATGGTGCAATGCGGGAATAGAAATTTCAAATCACGGAAAGGGCAGGCAACAGTAAAGATATGAATATCCTGATCGCAGTGGGAGCTTTCAACGCCCTGTTTCTCGCCATTCTGATTCAAACAAAAAAATCCAGGGTGCTCGCTGACTACATCCTTTTCATTTTCCTTTTTTTGACCAGTGTGGCATTTGCTCTTGTTTTTGGGGCATTGGAGTATGGCCATGAAGGGTTGCTGCTGTTCCTCATTTTCAGCAACTTGTTTTTCGCGCCACTTTTTTATCTCTATGTGAGAGCCATGGTGAACCCCGAACAAGCATTTCATGGGCGATCACTGTTGATGTTTATCCCCTGGATGATGGCCAACCTTTATTTGCTGCAAATCCTCGACAGTTTTGATTCGTCACGAATGGGTTGGTTTTTTGGAGAAGCGGGTTTTTCGGATCGTCCGTTCATTTACAACTTTGCTTATTTGCTGGACCTGGTGGCGGTGCCTTTGTTTCTCGGTTTGTCCTGGGTGCGGCTGAAGCGTCACAAACGGCAAATTGCCCGCTGCTTTTCCGACCATCAGGGTATTGATTACGCCTGGCTCAATAAATTGATCGCTGCCCTTGCTGTTTCATGGGTCATCATTGAGGTGCCACTTCTGGCGAGCCAGCTGTTTGATTCGGTAAGTGAGAACTTAAGCCTGGTCCTTGGTTTTTCCCTGTTGTCGCTGATGGTGTTTTATTTGGGGTATCATGGTTTTCGTCAGGCGGTTGTTTTTTCAGCCAAAGAAATGCTTCCCGGCAACAGCGTGGAAGAGGATTCCAGTTACAGCAGATCCGGCCTGGACGATGAAGAAACCAAAACCTATCAGACAGCTTTGTTGAAAATCATGGGGGAAAAGCGGCCTTATCTGAACAACGATCTGACCCTTGGGGATTTGGCGGGTCTCGTGGGCCTGACGGAACATAATATTTCCGAAGTGATCAACGTTGGTGTTGGAATTAGTTTTTTTGATTTTATTAATGGGTATCGCGTGGATGAATTTAAAGAAAGAGTAGTGCAGCCGGAAAACAAAAACATGACTTTTTTGAGCCTTGCTCTTGAATGCGGTTTCAGTTCCAAAAGCTCATTCAACCGTGTCTTCAAAAAGATGACAGGACTGACTCCTTCGCAATTTCGGAAATCCTTTCCAGCAAAATGACACGTCATTTTTTTGAGGACAACATTCTCAAAAGCTTTTCCAAGGGTCCTTGCTGGTGGGATTTCAACCAGTAATGCCCGGCCGCTCCCGTGATCAGCAAATAAGCCAAGGCAATCCCAAAAGAGCTCTCAAAAGACAGGTCCATCATCTCATGACGCAAGGCCAGCACAGGGAAAATTCCCAGCCAGACATGGCCGGGATAATGGGACAGAGCCAACCGGCCCATGTTCCTGGTCATCCGGTTGAAGAGATTTCCCTGGCTCGGCAAATCAATCTCAACGCAAACCCATAAGCACAGACCAATAATCCAGATCGCATTGGAAATTCCCAGGAGAATGAACAGAGTATCGGCAGGAAAAAATCCGGCCGGCACGCCGAGGGCCATGGCAATAAATCCGGCAGCGGCTGCGGCAGATCCTCCCAGAATCAACCAGCGCAAAACAGCTTTGCTGCGCAGGTTCAAACGCCCCAGACACAAACCTGAAATGACAAAACTCAGCCAGGGAAAAACCGGATGATAGCCATTGAAAAACAGCTGCCTCAGTTGCCCTGAAAAGCTCCACATGTCTTCATAGTGGGAACCAATGGCTCCCGCCTGCCAACCTGCGGGGTACTGAAAAATCAACCGGCCTGTTTCCGCTCCCAGGATCAGAACCGAGGCGATGAGCAGCAACCACCGGGTGCGCATTCTGATCAATGGCAGAACCAGCAAACCGTAAAGCCCGATGTAGTGAAGGATGTCGGCTTCCCATAGGGGGATGAACACCATCCCGCCCACCATCAGCAACAGATATCGCCGGATCAGAGGCCACGCCCAGCCTGGGTTGTTTTCAAAATCAATGCGGTGGGTTTGAAGAGAAATACCGACACCAAACAGCACCAGAAAAACTGCGGCTGCCCGGCCGGCCAATCCAATCAAAACTGTTGCGCCGATGCCCAATGCCAGTGGAGAGAGCGCCTCTATGGCCGTGGGGTCCTGTTCAATGATGCCAACCAGATCATGGCTCAAGACATACACAAAATTGACCAGCACCATGCCGATGACTGCCAGGCCACGGGCCAGGTCCAAACCGGTGAGACGGGAAGAGGTGCTTTGTATTTTATCGGGCATTGTTTCTTTCCCCGGTTGGTGGATTTTCATAAATCTGGGTGGAGAATTTTTCCAGGGTGAATGAATAGGCGCCGTCTTCATCGGTTCCATCCTCCCTGATGATTATATCCAGTCTGTTTTGGAGACACCAGCGCCGACCTCTGGTGGTTTTGCCGGTCCATTCAAAGACACGGCAAATCACGGTTTGGCCGTCAACCACCAAGGGCTCATTTTCCCGTCTTTGAAAACGCTGTTTTTCGATTTCAAGGTTGTCGAGTTGAAGGACATTCAAGACGAGTGATTCCCCGGGTTGCATCGGTTCCAATTGCTTCCATTCAACCGAACTGCAATCAAAGTGATCAAGAACAATGGCCCAGTTGTGGGTTTGGTCATCCTGGGTCAGCTGGAAGGCCAGGGCGGTTTCCTTGCGTTCTGCATGAATGATAATTTCTTCGCCATCAATTGTTGATCTGCTGTGATGCTTCAGCAAACCTCTGGCATCCACCAGGCTGGTGTCTTCGGAATCCAGGGAGAAAACAGTAAAAAACAGGGATTTTACGCGCATTTTTGTGCGGGAGGTGATTTCTCGAATTTCTTCGCCAGAGTGCGGAAGAATTTTGGTTGTCAGAGTGGTGGTCCCGATGATTTTGCCTTCATGTGAAACCTGGTATTTCAGGCTCTGGCCGGTGGCCAGGCAGGGGGATAAAACAATCAGCAAAATTATCAGGGCGATTCGAGGGGGTGTAAACATGAAGCCAGTGCTTTCCAAAGTGAGAGTTGATTGTTGCGGCAATGATTGAATTTCAAAGGATTTTAAGTCATAAACACATGAAAATCGTCCCATCCGGTGGGATGGGACGAAAAAACCCCGCTTCCTGCAGGAAACGGGGCTCTAAACACGGCCAGACAGTTTGCTTTTATCGGTCCAGGTACTTCCGCAACAACCGTACAAACACCTCAGGAATTTTCGCCATCTCTTCCGGGGGAACCACATAAGCCACCCGCATCTGCGTGCGACCAGGATTGGGGGCGCCGGCAGGCACACTGTAGAACCCGGCCATGGGAGCCGTCAGCACGGTCATGGCTTTCCCTTCCACATCCACCGATCCTTCACTGGCGCACCACATGACGAAATCCAGGGCGTTGAAGTTTTCATCCACCAGGTTCTTCACGTCGATGACGCTGTACAGGGCGGCATCGGGGCTGGACACCACCACGCCAGGCAATGCCTCTTTCATCCCGGCGGAAAAACTGAACAGCATTTCCCGATAGTAGTTGCGCTGTTTGGCGTACCAGGCTTTCAGAGTGTCGTGATCTTCATGGGCCACGGCACCAAAAATGTGCATGCCGATGACACTGCTGCACAGGCTGACGGTGTGTTCGGCAATGGCCTGCCGGTTGAATACTTCGTTGTCGGTGAACAAGCCGCCAATGCGCAGACCGCAGGCATTCCAAACCTTGCTGGTGGTTTCAACACTGATGCGCCGGCCTTCAATGCCGGGCACGTCTTCGTTGGTCACGCCCCAGATACTGGTGCAGGGCTGGCCGCTGTCGTCGCCCGTGTAATACAATTCACGGTAGGCTTCATCACTGACCAGCCACAGATTGTGCTTCACTGCCAGCTGAGCCAACCCAACCATGGCCGCCTTGTCGTAATACTGCCCGGTGGGATTATCAAAGGGAATGACCACAATGGCGCCGGGATCATTTTCTACAATGACCTTCTCAATTTCCTCAATGGAGGGCAGAGAAAATTTTCCGTCATCGCCCAGCAGTCTGGTGACCGAACAGGTGTCCCGGTCCAAACGCTGGCACAATGTCTTGTAATTTGTATAAGCCGCATCAATCAACATCAGTGGTTTTTTGCCACTGCCTCCAGGACCGCAAATCCCGACGATAAGCAACTCCATGGCCTGGGTGCCACCCTCGGTGATATGCCCATGCACTCCGGAGACATCAAACCCGCTGCTGGCAATCACATTTTTGAAAGCATCAATGCACTCGACCGTTCCGCTGGTGGCGGAATACTTGACGATACCGTCCTTAAAAGGACTGTCGTCCCCGTCCAGGTTGAACATCCGCTCAATCATGGCCGGATACATCGGCAACTGAATATTCCCAATAGCCACGTTAAGGGCTTCGGCTCCATCATTCCGCTCATCAAACCGAATCTGCGCCATGCGAATTACCGAAGGCGACCGTCCCTCAAACAACAAAGACATTCGAGCGTCAGACATAACACACTTCCTGGAAAAAAGACTAACCAGCATTATTCCCAAAACGTGGTCACAGGGCATGAATAAATCAAGCCTTACCGATGGGGTTCTTTGCTGGCGTTGCGTCTCAGTGATGATGCAGTGGTGGTACT
>JAOZJV010000148.1 GCA_029935695.1 Candidatus Krumholzibacteriia bacterium
CTTCGGCAAAGGCAACTTCAAGGCCCTTTTTGAGACCATCGAGCAGGAACAAACCCTGCGCGGAAACCTGTAGGAGCAACGTTATATGCCTTTCTACGTAAAACGGGGTAAAATTCCCCCCAAAAGGCACACTGCTTTCCGCAAGGATGACGGTGGCATCTACTATGAACACCTGATGGGTAATCTGGGATTCACAGGCTTGCAATCACTGCTTTACACCTTGCGGCGCCCCACATCGGTGAAGAATATCGAGGTGGCCTGGACTTCGCCGAGGGTGGCCGATCCGGAGCCAAGCATCCGCATGCGCCATCTGCGATCCCACCGTCTGGAAATGACGGGCGGCAGTCCGGTGAAAGACCGCAAGCTGATTATGTTCAACAAGGATATTGCTGTTTCCCTCATCCGTCCCACCGCTGCGGATGAGTTTTTCTACCGCAACGGTCAGGCTGATGAGCTGATCTACATCACCCGCGGGGGTGGTATTCTGGAAAGTCAGTTCGGCAACATTGCGTACCGGCAGGGCGATTATCTGGTCATTCCCCGGGGTATTCTGCACCGCCTGGTGCCCGGTCAGGGGGATCAGATTTACCTGGTCATGGAAAGCCATGGTCATGTGCGCACTCCCAACCGTTACCGCAATCAGCATGGGCAGCTGCTGGAACACAGCCCTTATTGCGAACGGGACATCAGGGTTCCCGGTGAGGCGGATGTTCACGACAAGCTGGGCGATTTTGAAACCATCACCCGCATGGGCGAAGTCTGCCACCGGGTGATTCTGGATCACCATCCTTTTGACACCGTGGGCTGGGATGGATGTTATTATCCCTGGGCTTTCAACATCCTCGACTTCGAACCGCTGGTGGGCCGGCTGCACATGCCGCCTCCCATCCATCAGACCTTCGAAGGCGATGGGTTTGTGATCTGCAGCTTCGTGCCGCGTCTGTATGATTTTCATCCTGAAGCCATCCCCGCACCCTACAACCACTCCAACGTCATGACCGACGAGGTGTTGTATTACTGCAAGGATGAATTCATGAGCCGCAAGGGTATAGAGCTGGGCAGTTTGACATTGCACCCGGACGGTTTACCCCACGGTCCCCAGCCGGGCCGCATGGAAGATTCCATCGGTGTGGATAAAACAGATGAACTGGCGGTGATGATCGATACTTTCGTGCCCATCAACATTGCCCGGGATGCTTTGGTCTGTGAAGACGACGTCTATGGAAAATCCTGGCTTGAAGGCGGCGACAAGTGAGCACTGCCCTGCATGCATTCATGGAACAGCTGGTGGATTACGCCGGTTTGTTTCCGCCGGCAGCTCTGGATATGAGTGCCGCCGTCCATGAATACGCGGGTTTCATGGGTCAGGCTGAATCCTGGATGCTGGGACGCTTTATTGTCCCGGCCGGACGGCTCGGTGAGTTGTCCGCTGCTGCGGACCGATACATGTCGGTGGGTCAAGCCTGGGGTGTGTCTGCCCTTTTGGGGCATCGGGAAAGCCCGGAGCAGTCGTTGGCCCTGCTGCAGGACCAATGCACCGCCATCACCGGTTTTGAAAAAGGGCTGGAGGGCCGCGCCTCGGTGGAGGTTTTGGAAATTCCCATCCCGGCCCAGTTGAAGCCAGCTGACATGCGGATTTTTCTTACCAGCTATCTGGATGGGTTGGACACAGGTGGTGCCAGTGGCCGGGAAATCTTTTGGGAAATTCCGCCTGCCACCCCTGAAGAAAACATTCTTCCCATGCTGAAAATTCTGGCTGATGTGGCCATGGAAAGATCCGGGGCCGGCCAGACGGTTTTGCGCCTGGGGGCCAAACTGCGTTGCGGTGGAGTCACCGCCGAGGCGTTCCCTTCGGTGCAGCGCATTGTCCTGGTGGTGGCCACTTGCCGCGACCTGCAGCTGGCCTTGAAGTGCACCGCCGGGCTGCATCACCCTGTGCGTCATCAGGCAGCCGAACCACCGGTGATGATGCATGGTTTTCTGAATGTTTTCGGAGCCGGCCTGCTGGCGTACGCCCAGGGCTGGGATGCGGAAAAACTTTCGGCCATTGTGTCCGATACGACACCGGAATCTTTTATTTTTGAAGCCGACAAATTCAGTTGGCGCGGTCATACTGTTCAAGCCGATGTCCTGCGCACTTTGCGCACCCAGTTTCTCTGCGGCTTCGGCAGCTGTTCTTTTGATGAACCCCGGGATGATCTGCAAAATCTCGGTTTACTCTAAATGATGTCCTGAAATTCCTGAAAGGAATAACACCCATGGATCCCACCACTGATCCTATGTTGAAATCGTTCATTGACGTTGAGCCCGAGTCTCATTTTCCCATTCAGAATCTTCCCATGGGGATTTTTTCACCCACACCCCGGGAAGATCCCCGGGTGGGTGTTCGCATCGGCGACCAGGTGATGGATCTTTCGGTTCTTCAGGATTGTGGCTTGCTGGACAGTGCGAATCTGCCGCCGGGCATCCTCAGCTATCGGGTGCTGAATCCGTTCATGGAGTTGCCCAAACAGCAACGCCGTGCCGTGCGTTTGCTGGCCAGTGGTCTGCTGCGCGCCGAAGAACCTACTTTGCGGGACGACGCCAACCTGAGGCGCCGGGCACTGCACCCTGCCACGTCGGTGACTATGCACATGCCGGTGGCCATCCGCGATTACACTGATTTTTATTCTTCCAAAGAACACGCCACCAACGTGGGCATCATGTTCCGCGGCAAAGAAAACGCTCTGATGCCCAACTGGCTGCACCTGCCGGTGGGGTATCATGGCCGGGCCAGCAGCATCGGCCTTTCGGGTCAAGAGGTGGTTCGTCCCCATGGACAGACCATTGCCCCGGGCGCCGAGGTGCCTTCTTTCGGGCCCAGCCGCCTGATGGATTTTGAACTGGAGATGGGTTTCCTGGTGAGTTCAGCCACACCCCAGGGCGATCCTGTGCCTGTGGATGAAGCCAGTGACAAGATCTTCGGCATGGTCCTGATCAACGATTGGTCTGCCCGGGACATCCAGAAATGGGAGTACCAGCCCCTCGGTCCCTTCAATGCCAAAAACTTCGCCACAAGTATATCTCCCTGGGTGGTGACCATGGACGCCCTGGCACCTTTCCGCAAGGATGCCCCGGTTCAGGAACCCACACCCCAGGATTACCTGGTGGAAAAAGACCGGCACACCTTCGACATCAACCTTGAAGTGCATATCCAGGCTGAAGGCCAGAGCGAAGGTTTGTGTGTGTGCGAAAGCAATTTCAAACACCTTTACTGGACCATGGCCCAACAGCTGGCCCACCACACCATCACCGGTTGCAACATGAGCAGCGGCGATTTGCTGGGCAGCGGCACCATCAGCGGGCCCGACAAAGGCAGTTTCGGCAGTATGCTGGAGATCACCTGGAAAGGCACCGAACCAGTGGTTCTGCCCGGCGGGGGAGAGCGGAAATTCATCAACGACGGCGACACCGTGACCATGAAAGGCTGGTGCCAGGGTGCGGGCTTCCGGGTTGGTTTTGGCCAGGTGCGCAACAAATTGGCACCCGCCCGGGATTTGAAGTGACCCCAGGAGTCGATGACATTCTCTGGTCGCCCAGCGAAGAGCAGGTGGCCGCAGCCGGGATGACACATTTCAGGCAATATGTGAACCGCCACGAAAAATTGCTTCTGGCGGATTATTCCGAGCTGCACCATTGGTCCACCACTCACGCTGACGATTTCTGGCGCCTTCTGTGGACCTTTTGTGAGGTGGTTGGCCACGGACCGGGAAATCTGGTGGTCGAAAATTTTGAACAGATGCCGGGGGCCCGCTGGTTTCCTGAAACACGGTTGAACTACGCGGAAAATCTGCTTCAGGGTCCCGATGATGCCGAGGCCATCGTTTTCCGCAACGAACGGGGCCATACTTCCCGCCTTACTTATAGCCAGCTCCGGATCAAGGCCGCGGCTTTTGCCACGGCCTTGAATGCCGATGGGGTCCAGGCCGGTGATCGGGTGGTGGGTTTTCTGCCCAACCTGCCGGAGACCATTATTGCCATGCTGGCCACTGCCAGCCTTGGTGCCGTGTGGTCCAGTTGCTCTCCTGATTTTGGCGTCCAGGGAGTGCTGGATCGTTTCAGCCAAATTGAGCCAGTGGTTCTGGTTTGCGCTGATGGGTATTTTTACGGTGGCAAGGTTCACGGCAGCCTGGAAACGGTGAGCCTGATTCAGGACCGCCTGAAAAGTCTGCGCCGCACGGTGGTGGTGCCCTACACCCAATCGGGTCCGGATCTTACGGGGGGGCAAATATCCTTCACCGATTATCTGAACGCGGGCCGGGGCGAAGAACCCAAATACCAGCGTCTGCCCTTCGACCATCCTCTTTTCATCATGTTCTCCTCCGGCACCACAGGCTTGCCCAAATGCATGGTGCACTCGGCGGGTGGCACACTGCTGCAACATTTGAAGGAACACCGTCTGCACTGTGATCTGCGCCCCGGGGACCGTTTCTTCTATTTCACCACCTGTGGCTGGATGATGTGGAACTGGCTCGTCAGCGGTCTGGCCACCGGCGCGGCGCTCATGCTCTACGATGGACATCCTCTAAAACAGCAGAATGTTCTGTGGGATTATGCCCGGGATGAAAGGTTCACCATTTTCGGCACCAGCGCCAAGTACCTCGATGCCTGTCACAAAGCTGGTATGAAGCCTGGGAGCAGCTATGATCTCTCTTCTTTGCGCTGCATCCTGTCCACCGGCTCACCGCTGGCTCCCGAATCATTTGATTACGTCTACCGGGATGTAAAAAACGATGTGCAGCTGAGCTCCATTTCCGGCGGCACCGATATCATCTCCTGTTTTGTGCTGGGCAACCCGGTGCTTCCTGTGCGGCGCGGGCAATTGCAGTGCCGCGCTCTGGGCATGAAGGTGGAAGTCTTCGACGGCCAGGGTCAGGCCGTGGTGGGCCAAAAGGGAGAGTTGGTGTGCACTGCCTCTTTTGTTTCCATGCCCACAGGGTTCTGGAATGATCCCGACGGCGCGCGTTACCACAAAGCCTATTTCAATCGTTTTGAGAATATCTGGTGTCATGGAGATTTTGCTGAGCTGACGCCTGAAGGTGGCATGATCATCCACGGCCGCAGTGACACCGTGCTGAATCCGGGCGGGGTGCGCATTGGCACCGCGGAGATCTACCGGGTGGTGGACCAATTCGAAGAAGTCGTTGAGAGCCTTGTGGTTGGCCAAGACTATCAGGGTGATGTGCGCATCGTTCTGTTCGTGACTCTGCGGGAGGGTTTGCAGCTGGATCAGGATTTACAAGATCGTCTGTGTCAAAAAATTCGCTCTGAAGAAACTCCCCGTCATGTGCCGGCAGTGATTCGGCAAGTTCCTGCCGTTCCCCGAACGATCAGCGGAAAAATCGTGGAATTGGCGGTGCGCAATATCCTGCAGGGGCTTCCTGTAGAGAATGCCCAAGCTCTGGCCAATCCCGAGTCACTGTCCTGTTTTTTTGATCTGGCGGACGAACTGTCCTAGGTCCTCGTCTGCTTTGTGTTGAAATGATCTTCCAGTCGGGTAGACTGGCCTCTTCTCGTAATAATTTTGCCCAATAACATGGCGAAAGGTCCTCATGTTCACTCGTGTGTTTTTTCTGTTGCTGTTGGCTATGCAAGTCATCAGCGTGGTCCCTGGTGCCCTGGGAGACGAAGGCATGTACCCCATGAGCGAACTGGAAAAGCTGGATCTGCAGGCCGCAGGTTTGGAGATCGATTCTTCCCTCATTTACAACCCCGACGGGCTGGCTCTGGTCGATGGCATTTGTAAAATTGGTGGTTGCACCGGGTCCTTTGTTTCGGATCAGGGATTGATGCTCACCAACCATCACTGCGCTTTTCGGGCTATCCGCGATGCCAGCACCCCGGAGCACGATTACCTGGCCGAAGGATTCACCGCCGGCACCCGGCAGCAGGAAGCTCCCACCCTGGGTTACACCGTGCGCATCACCGACAGCTACCGTGATGTTTCCGCCGATGTTTTGGCCGTGGTGGATGAGGGCATGGATCCTCAGAAGCGCACCAAGGCCATTGAAAAGAAAATGAAGCAGCTGAGCCTGGCCGAAGAAGAGGCCCATCCCGGCAAGCGTGCTGAAGTCAGTGAAATGTTCCTGGGCAAAACCTATGTGCTCTTTCTGTACACCTATCTCAAGGATGTGCGTCTGGTTTATTCACCGCCTCTGGCCATCGGTAATTTTGGCGGTGAAGCGGATAACTGGATGTGGCCCCGGCATTCGGGAGACTTCAGTTTCATGCGGGCCTATGTGGGGCCCGATGGCGAGCCGGCCGAATATTCCGAAGACAATATTCCCTACCAGCCCAAAGTGGTGCTGGAAGTAGGCAGCGAAGGTGTGCTCGATGGTGATTTTGTTTTCATCTTTGGCTATCCGGGAACCACCTACCGCCATCGGTCAGCGGCCTTTCTGGGGTATCTGAGTGAGAAATACATGCCGACGGTTGTGGACTGGTACGGCTGGCAAATCCAGAACCTGGAAGCTTCGGCCCAGGGTGATCGCCAGCGGGAACTGGCGCTGGCGGCCCGGGTCAAAGGGTTGCAAAATACCTACAAGAATTTCCGGGGAAAGCTTCAGGGTATTGACCGGTTGAATCTGCTGGCAGTCCGCCGGCAACAGGAAAAAGATCTGCAGGAGTTCATCGACGCAGATCCGGTCCTGAAAGAAAACTACGGTCAGGTGTTGACGCGTCTGGATGAGTATTACCAGGCGCGGGCCGAAAGCGCAGCCTACGATCTCTGGTTGCGTTACATGCTGCGCAGCAGTGAAACCATGAGCGCGGCGCTGACTGTGTGGGAAAATGCCATCGAGAAAGAGAAGCCCGAGATCGAACGCGAATGGGCCTACATGGAGCGCAACCTGGACCAGACCACCAATTCTTTGGTGACCAAGGCCGATACTTTTGATCCGGTGGCCGATGCCCTGATCATGGGTGAGTTGATGAAACGGGCCGGCGGCATTTCCCAGGCTGAAGATCTGGAAGCCCTGGATGGAATGACGGGTGCCGACGGAGCGGAGAAGGCCCGGAAGTATCTGGAAAAATCCTTCAAAAAGAGTTCCCTCATGGAGCCGGACACTCTGCTTGAGGCCATGAATAAAAGCACGGAAGAGCTGAAAAAGATGCGGGATCCATTCCTGCGCCTGGTGGCGGAACTTTACCCGCCCTACCTGGAAATGCGTGAAGAAAACAAACGCCGCAAAGGTGAGCTGGATCAGCTGCAGGCAGCCTTGCAAGAGGTCAAGCGCCAGTTTCAGGGCAAAGACTTCGTGCCCGATGCCAATGGTATTCTGCGTTACACCCATGGCCGGGTCGAAGGATACAGCCCCAAAGATGCCGTGCATTACACACCGCTGACCACTCTCGAGGGCATGCTTGAAAAAGATACGGGCCACAAGCCCTTCAACGTGCCTGCCCGCTTCCGCACATTGATCGAAAACAAGGATTTTGGTTCCTTCCTCAGCGAGGATCTTGGGGGAGTGCCTGTGAATATGCTCTACAGCACCGACACCACTGGGGGCAATTCAGGAAGTCCCGTATTGAACGCCAAAGGGCAAATTGTTGGTTTGAATTTTGACCGGGCCTGGGAAGCGACCATCAATGATTTTGCCTGGGACCACAGCTACAGCCGCTCCATCGGTGTGGATATTCGTTACGTTCTGTGGGTGACATGGAAATATGGCGGCGCCGAATGGTTGCTCGAGGAGATGAAGGTGGATTTTGAATGAAGGGTGAAAGGGAAGTTGAAAAGGTCCTGCCTTCACGGGATCGTCTGCCCGAAGTGATCATTGAATCATTGGGTGACGGGGTCCTGATTGTTGATGGCAAGGGATTGGTCCATCGGTACAACAAACGCTTTGTGGAAATGTGGGGGGTTGATCCCCTTCCCACCGGGATTCAGGACCCTGTGGTTCTGGCTTCCATGGTCAAAGATCAGTTGGTGGATCCCGAGGCATTCATGGAGCGGACCAGGGCTTTTGCTGCTTTGGACCAGGGCT
>JAOZJV010000690.1 GCA_029935695.1 Candidatus Krumholzibacteriia bacterium
GATCTGGATACGCCGCCGGGACATATTCAAGCCCTCTTTGTGGGTCATGATTTTCAGGCTCTGAGCCACATGCTGCCAGTTGTCCAGAGGTTCGCCCATGCCCATAAACACAACATTGGGAAGTTTGTCGCCAAAACCGGAGTATGGGTCCTGGAGCATATCCTGCCGCAACATCAGCACCTGTTCCACGATTTCACCAGCTTCCAGATTGCGCACCAGCCCACCGCGGGCGGTGGCGCAAAAACTGCAGGCCATGGCGCATCCCACCTGGCTTGATATACAAAAAGTGGCGTGATCGCCCATGGGAATGATGACGCTTTCAATAGTCTGGCCATCGCGCAACCGATACAAAAATTTCCGGGTGCCATCGGTGGACACCTCTCTGGTGTCCAATTCCAGGGCACAAATGTCGAAAGAATCCGCCATTTCAGAGCGGAGGGCACCAGGAAGGTTGCTCATGCCATCCCACTGAAAAACACCATGTTCAAAGATCCATTGGGATAATTGACGCGTCCGAAAAGAAGGAACACCCTTTAAAATATCAATTTCCATCAATTGCTCGGGAACCAAGGATCGCAACAGTGGTTTCATCTTTTTCAGATCACTTTCGGGCGTTGACACACGCACCCCCCTCGTTGCAAGGTGGCACAGAGTTAATTGGTTGCCCCTTTCAATAATCCCGATCGCTCAACCACGCAAGGACCGACCTGTGAAAACAGTTTTGATTGTCGATGATGAACTCGCCATCCGCGAGACCATGGAACAGATCCTGAACTATGATGGCTATGCCGTTCTAAAAGCCGCTTCCGGCGCCGAAGCCCTGACTCTGGTGGAGAAATCCGAGCCGGATGTCATCCTCCTGGATATCAAAATGCCAGGCATGGACGGTTTTGAAGTTCTGGAAAAATTGAAAGCCCAGCAGGTCACTGCACCAGTGGTTGTTATTTCAGGGCATGGAACCATCGAGACGGCTGTGGAAGCCGTGAAAAACGGAGCCTACGATTATCTCGAAAAGCCCCTGGATCGATCCCGGTTGCTGATGACTCTGGCCAATTGTCTGAAACATCAAAGGGTGTTGAATGACCGGGAGAGCCTGCGCGTGAAGGTGGGAACGGGACTTCCCATCGTCGGTGAAAGCCCGGCCATCCAGGATGTGCGGCGTTTCATCGAAAAAGTGGGACCCACCGAAGGAACCGTTCTGATCACGGGAGAAAACGGCACGGGCAAGGAGCTGGTGGTCAACGCCATCCATCGGGCCAGTCTGCGGTCTGATCAGCCCCTGGTGGAAGTTAACTGTGCAGCCATTCCCCGCGATCTGGTGGAGAGTGAACTTTTTGGCCACGAAAAAGGCAGTTTCACCGGCGCCGACCGGCAAAGAGTGGGCAAGTTCGAGCATGCCGATGGCGGAATCCTTTTTCTGGATGAAATCGGCGACATGGGCGAGGAGGCCCAGGCCAAGGTCCTCAAGGCAGTGGAAGAAAGCCGCTTCCAGAGGGTTGGCGGCACCGAAACCCGTGAAGTGGATGTGCGCATTGTGGCGGCCACCAACCGTGACCTTTCTTCGCCCCAGAGCGGTTTTCGTCAGGATTTGTTTTTCCGCCTGAACGTACTGTCCATTCATTTGCCTCCCCTGCGAGAACGTGATGGAGACGTGGAATTGCTTCTTTCCTGGTTCATGGCCGACCTCGCCGCACGGCTCAACCGGGATCAACTCACTTTTTCTCCCGAAACTCTTGCCATTCTCAAGCAATACAGCTGGCCGGGAAATGTGCGAGAGCTACGTAACCTGGTGGAACGATTGCTGATACTGTCATCAGGTCCCACCGTTAAACCCTCTGATTTGCCCCTCTTGCCAGGCACTCAGGGCAGTTCCAGTGAGGATGCCTCATTCCTTGATTGCAGTGACTTCCAGGAGTTCAAGGCGCGCAGTGAAGGTGCTTTTCTTCAACAAAAGCTTAAGGAAAACATGTATAATGTTTCTCGAACAGCAGAAGCTTTGGGAATGCAGCGCAGTAATTTGTATAAAAAAATAAGTAAATATGAATTACGAACCCAACCAGAAGTTGATTGATGTTGACGTGATAGGATAAATTCCGTAGTTATAGTGATTAAGTTTATGAATTGGTTACGCGCATGGGCATGCAAGCGTTCTCAATTCGGTTGACGGGGTGTCAGTTCAAGAGAGGCTGTCATGGAAAAGTTCACGAAAATTCTGTTCATGG
>JAOZJV010000691.1 GCA_029935695.1 Candidatus Krumholzibacteriia bacterium
AGAGAAGTTTAGAATCCTTGCTGTAACAGGTGGGGTGCCCCGTTATCTTGAAGAGATTGATTATTCGGCCACCGCAGAGCAAAACATCAAAGACCTTTGTTTTCGCAAAGAGGGAATTCTGTTCAATGAATTTGAAAAGATTTTTAACGACATTTTTCAGAAGCGTTCCGCCATGTACAGAAGAGTGGTCAATACGCTGACCGATGGCCCTCGAACTTTTTCAGAAATTTGTCAAGCACTCTCCATATCGCCCAATGGAGTAATCACAAAATACCTTATGGAACTGGAATCTTCCGGATTCATTTGCCGGGACTACGTGTACAGCCCACGATCGGGGAAAAGAGGCAAACTGAGCCGCTATCGTCTCAAGGACAATTATCTACGCTTCTATTTGAAGTATATTGAACCGGTTCGGGACAAGATTGAAGCAGGGATTTACGATGAAATGCCCGGCATCCCGGAATTCTTGTCATACGACAGCATTCTCGGCTTGCAGTTCGAAAACCTTGTTCTCAACAACCTGCCCCAGGTATTAAAGTTGTTGCGAATCGATCCAGCCCAGGTCATCAGCGCTTCACCGTACTTTCAGAATCAGACCAAGCGAAAACATGGATGTCAGATCGATCTGCTGATTGATGCCAGGTACGCAACGTATGTCTGCGAAATCAAGTTTCGTCAGCGCATCACCACAGCTGTCATTGAAGAAGTGGACAAGAAGGCGAAAAACCTGGAATCCGATAGTGGGAAATCGTTGCGGAAAGTTCTGATTTATGCAGGCGAACTCGCACCAGGGATAGAAAAATCAGGAGCATTTGATCGCCTGATTCCGTTTGGTGATTTTTTGCTACCAAGGTGATCTTTGTGTATGACAGATTGCCCTGTGAGCTTCTCTCAAATTCTTGAAATCAGGTCAGGACGGCGTTGAGGCGCTTAGCCTCGTCCATGAGAATAATCAGCATGCGGCCTTTGGGATATTCCGGGTCAAAACATCGGCCGCCAAACCCAGTCAGGTTTGACGGCCGATCAAGCAACACCAGCAGCTGAAAAATCAGTTAGCCAAAAAATCAACAACTGCCTGATTCGTTTCTTCAGCCTTCTCAAACTGAACAAAGTGCCCGCATTCTGACATCATCACCAGTTTGCCGTTATTCAATTTGGACATTCCCCGCTGTGCCACATCCTCAGTGAACCCACCATGCAGGAACCGGTTGGGGATGAGGTTGTCATTTTCGCCAAACAAGACCAGAGTCGGTTGACTGATCTCATCCAATCGATCGTAAACCGGGTAGTCAAGCATGGCCGCCACATTGAGACTGACCGCATAGCAATAACGATCAAAATCGGAAGCGCCACGAACCTGCAGACGGTCGGTGATCATGAATTCGGCATCTTCCGGAGTATCATAAAAATTGGACTCCAGGTTGATCGCCACGCCACGCACCGTGGTTTCGGAAACGAACTTGGCCGAAACAGCCCGGCGCAGCCAGTCCCCTTCCCCATCGGTGAAGGCTTCAAATCCAGCGGGAGAAATCAGCACCAGTCCCTGCACCAGTTCCGGGTTTTCCAGAGCAGAGACCATGGCGATTTGTCCACCCATGGAATGCCCGATAAAGACGGCTTCATCCACACCCAGTCCCGCCAGGAATTCCTTCAAAACCGTGGCGTAAAAACTGAGTGTGTATTGGTAATGACCCTTGTCACTGGTGCCGTAGCCGGGCAGGTCCACCGCTATTACCCGGTGGTCCCTGCTCAGAGCGGGAATGTTTTTGCTCCAGGCCTTGGCGTTGCTGCCCAGACCGTGAATCAGCAAAAGAATATCTCCTTTGCCCTCGTCGATGTACCCAATATTAATATTCCGTACTTTTTGGGTTTTCACCTCAAATCCGTACTCAATTTCATTGAACTCGGCAGAAGGAAGGTGATACCAGCCCTGAGTCGAAGAACATCCCTGGAGTGCCATGATGAAAACCACTCCCGTCAAAAAGATCCTGATGATACGCATATCACTCACCTCCTAGAAGCTGATCCACTTGAACGTCGCAAAGACCGTCCAGGGATTCAAAGGTTTCTCCAATTTGCCACCGTTGACCACCGGTGAGTCGTAAAAATCGCCCAGCCACATGTAGGCAGCGTGAAGCTCCAGATCCATGAAAACTTTCATGGTCCAGCGCAGGTTGAAATTCAGCTCAGTGCCGATTTCCGATCA
>JAOZJV010000692.1 GCA_029935695.1 Candidatus Krumholzibacteriia bacterium
CATCGTCCTCAATCAACCTGACGATATTCTGCCCAATGCCATCTCTTTGGAGAATTCCACTGTTTAGCTCTCGACGCAACCGGCTGACCTCAGCAGTAGATTGGGGCATATCCACGTACATGGAATCAAGCTGCTGGATGGTAGCAAGGGGAATAGGTTGATATGCCGTCACGATGGCACCCTCGGTTACATTGGATCTGCCAATCCTGCCCGATATGGGCGACTTAACCTTTGTGTAGCCAAGATTGATCCGGGCACCCTTGACCTGGGCCTGCCAGGATTTAACCCCCGCCTCCGCTTGTTTGACTCCCGACACCGCATCGTCGTAGTCCTGTTGGCTGACCGCATGATCCGGCAACAGGTCCTCAAGGCGGTTTTCACGCAGCTGGATAGCCGACAAATTAGCTTCCGCCCTGGCGAGAGCAGCAAGCGCGTTATCCCGAGCCACCTCGTAGAGTGCAGGGTCAATCTGATACAGCACTTCCCCGGCCTGCACCTCTGAACCCTCTTCAAACAGGCGTTTCAAAATAACTCCATTGACCTGGGGACGGATTTGAGCGATGCGAAAAGGCACAGTGCGGCCGGTCATCTCTTTGGTAAGAGTGAGGCTTTTTGCTTCAACCGTCACCACCGAAACCACCGGTTGGCGTGAGGCAGGAGGAGCCTCTTCATGACCACATCCCCCCAAGAACAAAGTACCAACCAAAGCGACGGGAATCACTTTCCTGATGAGTGTTATTGCATTTCCCAGCATGGATTTTCCTTCCTTTGGGCTCATTGACCCAAAACGGTTCCCAATAATCATGAAACCAGAAGTCCTTTGAACAAAACATTCAAAAACACATCCGGATCTTGTGGATAAGACCTGTTTTCAGGGTTCTCTAAACAGCCAAGAAGTGTAGCGTTGGTAAGACTGTCGAGAGTCAAAGCCAGGAAGTACGGTTCGGCGATCCCGTGAAACCGTTTCTTCCTGATGCCATCCTCAAATACTCCAGCCAGCAACTCCAGCAATTCGACGTACTGAATCCTTATTCGATCGTCCATACCCGCTTTTAAATTAAAGTTTACACCGCTCGTCTCCCGAAAATAGAGCAGAACGATGTCCAGGTTTTCACGAAAGACCACCGCTTTGACAATGATATAATTCCTCAGTTTCTCGATTTCATCATCACCTTCGGAAAGGGCACCGGTGAGCTCTACGTGAAAGCGGGCTGTCAATTTGTCCAATAGATTGCTGTAGAGATCCTCCTTGTTGCGAAAAAAATTATAGAGAGTACCAATACTGAATTCTGCCTTGTCAGCCACCTGTTGCATGGAAACACTGTGGAATCCGAACTCAGAAAACAGAACAAGAGCAGCATCCAGAATGTCCTTCCGATGCCTCTCTTTTTCTCGTTCCTTGCGGGATATTTCATTTTTCGGCATGGCTGCTCCTCTATGGTATATGAATGGCTTATCGTTTTTTGAATTTCCATTCATTTTCCGACAGTAAGTTCAATCTAATGTATATTTGTTTCAAGTCCAGAAAATATTTTGCAAATTTCTTGAGTGTGTTCATTATTTGAATTGGTATTCTTTTGTTGTCATTATTGGGATATTTCCAATAGGAGATCAGGATGGAACATAACAACACACCATCAATGCGGGAATTACGCAAAATCAGATCTATGGAATCGGATCAGCGTGACATTCTCGCAATCGCCTCCAGCCTCTTCGCTGCTGAAGGGATTGAACAAACTTCAATGTCTGATATTGCGGATAAATCCGGCTTCTCTGTAGGGAAAATTTACAAATTCTTTCCAAGTAAAAAAGACCTGTTCTTACACATTATCAGGGATTTCCTTGAACACCTGCACCAATCATCTCTTCAGGCCAACAATCCGGATCTTCCCCCTTTGGAACGATTGAAAAATGTTCTTCAAGCTTCCATCGATGTGGCCAACTCGGATCCAGACAGGGTGCTTATCCATTTACAAGAGAGCCCTGCACTGTTTGCAGAACTTAAAATTCAATATTTGGAGATCTATATATCAACCAATCGGGAACTGCTCACCGAAGCAATGGAAACAGGCAGTTTGAAATCGCACGACCCCCAACTTTTGGCCATCATGCTGGTAGGTGCCGTCGATGCTCTTTTTGCTCACCTGGCTTCTTCTGGAGAAAAAATGCCCTTCTCCCCAATCCCAGACCTGGTTTTTGACCAC
>JAOZJV010000149.1:0-5654 GCA_029935695.1 Candidatus Krumholzibacteriia bacterium
CACTGCTTCAGAAGCAAATATATTCACCCAAACCATATTAGCCGGGAATATTTCATGCATATAGCTTGAACCGCAATCCAGTGATACGACTCCGTTGCTATACTCATGTGCCTGCGAATAGGCTATATGTTCCCGACTGAAGATGAAACCAACATGTACCATCCCCGCGTTGTATCTTCCATCATACAAAAGAGCCCGGTCGAAACTGCCTGCATTCACATGATATGGGCCAACTGTGGCCGAGATAATCCACCCCTGGAGAGGACCCGCTTCCAGTTGGACTAAATCCATTCCGGGAAATACCCCATGCACCATATCTGAAGAAAACCGTATAAATTCCCTCCGCAATATATTTGATTCAAATTTCATGATTGAAACGTTAGCACGTCGTGCGCAAAGTGGATAGTATAATTTTGGAAATAGTATAAGTTAAAAAAGAATTTTTTTGGTTTAATAAAGGAGCAAAGACGATGACAAAACGGATAGGAATAGTAATTCTGGCAGTTGGTTTATGTGCGAGTATTCTGTTTTCTCAGGCAGAGGCATCAAAAAATCCGCCTGAGCAGTATAAGATGACGACCCCCATCCCGGAAAATATTATGACTCCGGATGAGGTAAAAACGTCCATTGGTACACTGGAGTTTTTTGATGGAGTTCCCACCAAGGAAACGGCACAACTGACACAGGATTTCTTGTTGAAAGCACGGGGGGTTGATGCCTTCCTAAAAGGGATTCCCGGCGCATCGTTGCAGGCCTTAAGAAAAGGCCCCGCAACAATTGGGGTTGATGCCAATGGAAAGGTTGCCCTCTTTGAAAACTTGATGAACTCCCATGCCTTGTTTCTCACGGCCAACACATCCACACTTTATATTTTCCCCTATGTAAACACAAAGGATGATGGGCCTGTGGTGGTTGAAGTTCCTCCCATGATGCTCGGTGCCTTCGATGATGCCTGGTTCCGCTTTGTGAGCGATGTGGGCCTGGCGGGTCCCGATCAAGGAAAGGGCGGAAAATATCTGGTGCTTCCTCCGGGATATGAAGGAGAGATTCCGGAAGGATATTTTATCATTCAACCCAAAACCTATGCGACCTGGCTGTTTATGCGTGGAAATATTTCCAAGGGCGTAGATGTGGCCGTTAAAAATGTGAAAGACCACCTCAAGGTGTATCCCCTTTCTCAGGCCAAAAACCCCAAGCCGGTTGAATATGTGAATATGACGGGCAAAGAATTTAACACGATTCACCCGAATAGCTTTGAGTTCTACGAGCATTTGAACGTCCTCATTCAAGAGGAGTCCGATGAAATGCTCGACGCCGAAACCAAAGGGCTATTTGCTTCGATCGGCATTAAAAAGGGTCAAAAATTTGCTCCCGATGCGCGAACGAAAAGGATCCTGACGGATGCGGTTGCCATTGCCAACGCTGCGGCACGGTCGAACAACTACTATCCGCTGGAAGATCTTAAAATGGTCTATTTCTACCAAGACAAGCCTACGGAATGGGTCATGGCCTATCCCGCTAAAAACGTCTTCTTCAACTACGATGGTGCCTTTAATACGGACGCCCGAGTTTTCTTCCACTACACCTACACGGCGGTTACTCCCTCCATGGCCACCCCGCACGAAGGTCGGGGATCGGATTATTGCATGGCATTCAAAGATGCTGACCACGAAGCATTTGATGGTTCGAAAATCTATAAAATCCATCTACCACCCAATGTGCCTATTGCTGATTTCTGGGCATTGACCATTTATGATACGCAAACGCGTTCCATGCTCCAGACCGATCAACCTTATCCAACAGTTGGAAGTCAGGACGAAGGGTTTAGGCAAAATGCCGACGGTTCCTTTGATGTCTATTTTGGCCCCAAGCCCCCCAAAGGCTTCGAGAAAAACTGGCTGCAGACCATCCCCGGAAAAAGCTGGTTTGTTGTTCTTCGGATGTATGGCCCGTTGAAGCCGTTCATTGAAAAAACCTGGAGACCTAGCGAAATCGAACTGGTGAAATAACTTAGCAAAAAAAGGAAACAACAATGAAAAGATTTGGAATAAAATCGGTGACACTGACGGCGGTCCTCGTATTGGCCCTGGCCGGGGCATCCGCAGGCCTTTCGGCCACACCCCCCGCAATGAAAATGACGACCGAAGTGCCGGAGGGGGTCGGCACCCCGGATCATCTGAAGTCCCGAATCGGGGCGCTTAACCTTTTTGACGGGGTTCCCGATCAGGAGACGGTGCAAAAGGTCTACGACAACCTCGACTTCATGCGCGCAACGGATGCGTATTTGAATTCCATTCAAATCGCCTCGCTTTCTGGCATGCGCAAGGCTTATCTGGGCTTTGGCCCTGCCAATACCACGGTATTGCAATTCGAGAGCCTGATGGATTCGAAAGCGCTTTGGCTGACCCCCAATACCGTATCTGTTTATAATGCTTGCTGGTTGCAGTTGGGTTCCGAGCCGATGGTCATCAAGACCCCGCCCAATGTGCTGGGTTTGATCGACGATGCCTTCTTCAAGTATGTGGCGGATTTCGGTAATGCCGGCCCCGACAAGGGAAAAGGCGGAACCACCATCATCGCCCCCCCGGAATATTCCGATGCGGATTTCGCCAAGCTCAAGGCGGACAACAAGGACGCCTATGTCTACCGCTCCAAAACCCACGGCAACTGGGTGATTTGGCGTGGTTTCCAGGTGGACCGAAGCCCGGCGTCGGCGATTGCAACGACCAAAAAGATCTTCTCGATTACTCCCCTATCCAAGCGCGACACCCCCACCAAGATGAACTTCATCGATGTTTCGGGGAAATATCACAACACGATTCATCGCATGGATTACGGAATCTATGACGAAATTAATGAAGTGCTCCAGCGTGAACCCGCAGCCGCCGGCGATCCCGAGTTGCTCGGCATTCTGGCGTCCATCGGCATCAAGAAAGGACAGCCATTCAACCCCGATGCCCGCATGAAAAAGATTCTGACCGATGCAGCGGATGTGGCTGCGGTAACGGTACGGGCTCTCGCGTCCTCCCCCAGAGGCGATGAGTATTTTTTCTTCCCCGGAAAGCGGCAGTGGTTGACACCGTTCGTGGGCGGCAGTCACGAGTTCCTCGTCGACAACGTTCGTCTGTTGGATGCCCGCAGCTTCTTCCACTTCTACGCCACCGGGATCACACCGGCCATGGCCATGAAAATGGTGGGCAAGGGGTCTCAATACGCGTTGACCTACAAGGACAAGGATGGCAAACCGCTCGACGGCTCCAAAACCTACAAGATCACGTTGCCGCCCAACGTGCCGATCAACGATTTCTGGTCCTTCACCCTTTACGACAACCAGACCCGCGCCATGCTGCAAACCGACCAGCGGTTTCCCGGCCTGGATGAAAATTCCAAAGGGCTGCAGCAGAACGCCGATGGCTCGTACGATGTATATGTCGGTCCGGTTGCTCCGGCAGGCAAGGAAGCCAACTGGATGCAGAGTATTCCCGGCAGGGGATGGAATGTTCTCCTGCGCCTCTACGGTCCCCTCGAACCCTGGTTCGAAAGGACCTGGATGCCCGGCGACTTTGAGTTGGTGAAGTAACCGGCCGTTGACGGCAAGGGGCAGGTCCACCTGCCCCTTGCCCAAACCATGCCGGTTGGCTTGAAGCCGTATCCGTAACTAAGGCGACATGTTTCAAAACTTCGACCATGGAGGAATCTGATATGAATCGCAAGAATCATCTTCTGATAGGTGTGTTTCTCGGGATCTTGCCCCTGGTGTTCCTGATATTCCCCGGTACATCACAAGCCCAACTCCTTGGCGCCAATTTTCCCGGTGATTACGGGCTTTCCTCGGCCACCCAGCCCCCTCCAGGTTTCTGGCTTTCCGGGGTCTATGTGCGCTATGACGGAGACAAAATTGTGGATAAAAATGGTGACTCCATTGCCGTGGACCCCGATGAGCTGGGCGAACTTGACGTCAACGCTTATGTCTTGGGAGGGTGGTACGTTACCAACGCCACCCTATTCGGGGGAAACTACGGTTTCATGATTTTTCCCAATTGGTCGGACAATACTCTGGAATCCCCCATATTGGGCCTGACAAACAAGTCCGGGACGTCGTTTGGCGACCTGTATGTGCAGCCCTTCAACCTCGGCTGGCATAAGGACCAGGCCGACTACCTGTTCGGAATCGGGGTTTATGCTCCCACCGGCCGATATACCTATGGCGCAAATGACAACACCGGCCTGGGAATGTGGACCTTGGAATTTTCCGCCGGCACGACGCAATACTTCGACGAGGCAAAAAGTTGGAATTTCGCTGCCACAGCCTTCTTCGAAACCCACTCCGAGAAAAACGATACGGACCAGAAAGTCGGTAATATTTTAACCATCGAGGGTGGCCTGGGCAAATCCTTCATGAATGGCGGCTTGAACGTTGGAGTGGCTTATGCTGCTCAGTGGAAATTGAGCCAGGACCAATTGGGAGCTGACATTGAAGCTGAGTTGGGTGGCTATAACCCAGGTAAAAACCGGGGTTACGGTCTGGGTCCTGAGGTTGTTTTTGCAATTGCCAAAAATGATAAACTGATCGGAACCATAAGTCTCCGCTATCTCTGGGAAACCGGTGTCCGCTCAAGTGTGCAAGGAAGCACATTCGTGCTTACTGGGGCTTTCCCCATTCCCAGCATGTCCCTGAAGTAGAGATCTAAACTGATGGAACCGACCAAGGGAATCTCAAATAAGGGTCGAGGCTGGGCCATGAAATATTTGTTTCTTGGGGTGGTCCTGTTGGTGTGGGGGGCTCCAGGAATCGCCAATGTTGTGACCATCACGGATATTCCTCCCGGAATTTCCAATGATCTCGCTTTCGGGAAAATCGTCCGTGAAATTCGCATTGAAGGCAACCACCACACACGTGAATATGTGATCAGATTGGCCTTCAAGTCCAAGGTTGGATACCCCTACACACAGGAAAACGCCAGGTTGGACCTGCTCTGGATCTCCCGGATGGGATCCTTTACTTCCGTGGTTTTCGCTACCGAGCCAGCCCCGGACGGGATCATTCTGGTAGTGACGGTTGCTGAGACCTCACCGTATATCCCTTCACTGAGCATGGCCCTGACCCAGGAAAACGGATTTGAGATCGGTCCCGCCATTTCTTCGAGCAACTTGTTCGGGACCGCCGCCCGGGCTTCGGTCTATGCCCGGTTCGGTGGGGCGACAAACGTTGGTCTCCGTTATGCCGACCCTCAGTTGCCGGGACTAAGCTTTTTGGTTGGCCACCGGTTCGAATACTTTCACAGGGAACGCACCAACAAGCTGCAGGAATTCGAGGAAACCACCGATGAGTTCTTCTACGAATTCCTGCAGTCGACCACCGACGAAATGCGTACAGGAATCCGTTTCAGGTATATGGCCCTAAAATCCGATCGGGACGGTGTGACCCTTGGGGAAGACAACTATGACCATATTCCTTCCCTGGGAATATTCGTCCAGAATGATTCCCGCAATTCGGTCTACCCGACAGGCGGATGGTATCTGGACCTGGAAGTGGCGAAGTACGGGGTTTTTGGCGGTGACGCCGACTTTTGGCGCCTGGACCTGGATGTAAGGCGCTACCTCCCTGCTCCGTTTTTAGGCGAAAGACACTCATTGGCGCTCAGTTCCTTCGC
>JAOZJV010000149.1:5754-7915 GCA_029935695.1 Candidatus Krumholzibacteriia bacterium
AGGAGCTTGAAATGTTGAAAAGAAACTTGCTGACCTTGGTTTTGATATTCTGTTTGGCCAATGTGTGCATTGCTGCGGACGGCAACGATGCAACGTCATTGGCCAAGGCAGCCCAGAATCCCCTGGCGACCATGGTGACTCTGCCTTTGCAGGCGAACTATAACACCGGATACGGTGATTTCGACCGTACATTTTATTCCCTCAACGTCCAACCGGTTATCCCTTTTCCAGGAGAAAGCCTGAACGTCATTGTCCGGACCATTTTGCCAGTCAACAGCGTTCCTATGGGGGAATTCGAGTCCAGTTTTGGGATAGGGGACGCTCAGTTGAGTGCCTACTTCTCGCCCAACAGTTCTGGCAGCGTTACATGGGGAGTGGGCCCGATATTCGGATTGCCGTCAGCCTCCAATCCCGAACTAATGGGTTCCGGGAAATGGGGCGTCGGGCCGGCGGGGATCCTCTTCATCATGACCGGGAAATGGACCATGGGTGCACTTGCGTCCAATACCTGGTCATTTGCCGGTGACAAGGACCGCGAAAGCTTTAACAAATTCTTGGGTCAATACTTTATCAACTACAACTTCGGCGGGGGGTGGGCCGTGGGTACCGCTCCGATCGTTACGGCCAACTGGGATGCAGAATCCGGCGAGCAATGGACGGTGCCTTTTGGACTTCAGATTTCCAAGGTCACTCATTTCGGGTCGCGACCGGTCAATCTCCTGGTGGGTTACTACCACAATTCTGAACATGCGACCGGTGGTGCCCAGAATCAGACCCGGGTACAGATCAATTTCATGTTCCCCACGGGATTGAAGTAACACCAGAGGACGTGTGCCATGACCAGAGCAATGACTGCGTGGGTCCCCAAACCCCTGAATTTTCTGCTGGGAGTGACAATTCTACTGGGCGGACTCGGCAGTGCCGCCACGGCTCTGGCTCAGCGCGATCTGCGGCCCGCCCGTGGTGGTACGACCTACTCCCTGGGTATGCCGCCGGTCTACAAGGGGCGGGCGGGATTTGAGTTGCAGGACTACCGGCCGCAGGTCGATGGTGTCATGGCCCCGTATCTGAACCTCGGTCTGGCCAAGGATCTGGGCAGCCCGGTGGTGGGTCTTGGTGCTCTGCGGTTGGAGGGATATCTGGGCGTACGGTCCCGGGAGTTCGACGGCGGAGGGCGGGCCTTGTTTGAGATTCCGAGCCTGTATGTCGGGGCTGGTGTCGATTTCAATGGAACTGACAATGTGGCCGATTTCCTGTTTCAGCTGGACCTGCCCCTACGGCGCGGCGGGGTTCTGGGCCGGGGCACAACCCTGGCAGTGCGTTGGTTGCCCTCCCGTGACCAAACGTTCAGCCTGGGCGTCAATATGCCCCTCTGGGGACGCAATATCGGCGCGACCCGTCCCAAGTCCGACAACGTTCGTCTGCAGAAAACGACTCCCCGGCGGTTGGTCGACCTGGCGACCGGCGACGAGTTCCAGCGGCTCATGGCTGATCTCGGTGAACGGGCCAGCTGGATCGCGCGACTCAGTCAACCATTCGCCGAGCCGGAGGGAGCCGACCCCCACCAGGCGATGGCGCCAGTGTTGGCCGACCTGCGCAGTCACATCGATTCCACGGATGTTCACTTTCCGAGTGGGCACGCCCTGGCGGTGGAGATCGGTGCCTATCACGAGACCCTGGACCGCGTTTTTTCCCTAGCCGCCGGCGGCCAGGGCACCACCCCGTTGGGCCGAACAATCAGCGCCAAGGCACGTTCGTTCCTGCTGGACGAGGTGTTGATTCCTTACAACTATCTGCTGGGCCAACGCAAGAAGAACGACTCGCTGATCAGCATGATAGCCGTGGCCCAGACGGGATTTGCTTCCTGGGTCATGCTGGAGTCGGATGTACCGGACGAGTACGCAAAGCGTGTCTTCCTGGTTTTTCAAACCCTTGGCGATGTGATGGAAGAGAACCGGGCCGAGTTGCGTGAACGCTGGCGCGATTCGCGTTTTGTCTGGCTGCCGTTGCAGTACGCCCTGAAACCGGACCAGCACGATTCCCAGGCTGAGCTTGACGATATCATAGCGCGGGCTACCGCGCAGCCGTTTACGGCCGAGAACCGGGTTTGGTATGTGGTCAATGAGCAGTTCCAGTGGGAAATGGCCCGCTCGGTGCGCCA
>JAOZJV010000150.1 GCA_029935695.1 Candidatus Krumholzibacteriia bacterium
TGGCCCAGTCCATGACCGTGGCCAGATTCTTATCGTCCATGTGCGGAGGAACCAGATTGGGGGCACCGTCGATGACGGAACCGTTGGTGCCGTTGATGGTCACCATATCTCCGGCCTTGAATTCTTTACCACCGATGTTCATGACCCCGGCATTGATGTCTACCTGCAAGTCGCCGCAACCGGCCACACAGGGTTTGCCCATGCCACGAGCCACCACGGCGGCGTGACTGGTCATGCCCCCACGACTGGTGAGGATACCCTCGGCCACATTCATGCCGGCGATATCTTCAGGACTGGTTTCACGTCGCACCAGAACAACTTTTTTTCCAGCTTCGGATTGGGTCACAGCATCCTGGGCACTGAAGACAACTTCTCCCTGGGCAGCACCCGGGCTGGCAGGCAGTCCGGTTCCCAGCACGTTCAGTTCGGCATCAGGATCGATTTGATCATGCAGAAGCTGATCCAGGTGCTCGGGTTCCACCAGAAGAAGAGCTTCGTCCTGGCTGACCAGGCCTTCGTTGTGAAGCTCAACCGCGACACGGATGGCGGCCATCCCGGTGCGTTTGCCATTGCGAGTCTGGAGCATCCAGAGACGTCCGTCCTGAATGGTGAATTCAATATCCTGGATGTCCTTGTAATGAGTTTCCAAACGAGTCCGGATATCATCAAGAGCCTTGTAGCTTTCAGGCATTAATTCTTCGAGAGTTTTCAATTCCTTGGCATCATTTCCGGCAGGCAGCAGCTCACGTCCGTGGTTGTTCAACTGCTGGGGGGTGCGGGTACCGGCCACCACATCTTCACCCTGGGCATTGACCAGAAATTCACCGTAGAAGTAGTTCTCTCCACTGGAAGGGTCACGGGTGAAGGCCACACCAGTGGCGCTGGTTTCACCCATGTTGCCGAAGACCATGGCCTGACAGTTCACAGCCGTGCCCCAGTCACCAGGAATGTGGTTGATGCGGCGGTACTCAATGGCCCTTTCCACATTCCAGCTCTTGAACACAGCTTCAACGCCGCCCCACAATTGTTCGAAAGGATCGGTGGGAAAATCATCACCGGATTCGGTTTTGATGATGCTCTTCATGGTGGTGATCAGTTCTTTCAAATCATCCACGGAAAGTTCCGTATCCAATTTGACGCCTCGGGCTGCTTTGATTTCATCAATGGCATGCTCAAGCATGTGGCCATCCACACCCATAACCACGTCTCCGTACATCTGCACCAGACGGCGGTAGCTGTCATAGCTGAATCGTTCATTACTACTGATCTCAGCCAGGCCACGCACACTTTCATCGTTCAAACCGAGGTTCAGCACGGTGTCCATCATGCCAGGCATGGAGACCCGGGCGCCGGACCGAACTGAAAACAGCAGAGGATCAGCAGGGTTGTCGAATTTTTTACCCATAATGGTTTCGACTTTGGCCAACGATTTTTTGACCTCATTCTTCAGCTCGTCCGAAAGCACATGGGTCTTCTGGTACTCAATGCACATTTCGGTGGTGATGGTGAATCCCGGAGGCACCGGAATGTTGAGGCCCGTCATCTCGGCCAGATTGGCACCCTTGCCACCCAACAAATTCTTCATTGTGGCGTTGCCGTCAGCGTTGCCATCACCGAAGAAATATACCCTTTTGCTGCTCATGTTCACTCCATTGGAAAAAGCCTGGACCGAGCGCCGGCCAATCCTGCGCCCATATCCAAATATACTTATACGAGTCAAATATCACCCTTTAAAAGAGCGGGTCAAATAAAAAACACGGCCCCGGACAGAGTCCGGGACCGTATATCAAAAACCTGTTCTTTTGGACTTATCTGATGATCACCAGTTTGCCCCAATAATCTTCCCGATTAGGCATTATCACCTTATAAAGGTAGACACCGGCACTCACATCATCACCGTTACGATTGTCTGTGCCCCAGCTGATATTGCCACCAGACTGGTTGTCAGGTCCCAGGTTGATGACATCATCACCAGCGGTGGTGAAAACCCTGACCCGGGAACCTTCAGGCAGATTGGTGAAAACCACCCTTTTGCCTTCTTGCCCCGGCAAGCCACTGTCCAGTCGCAAAGGATTGGGGAACACATAGATTTCTTCCCCACCGGAGTCAGCTGTCGCTGCAATATCCAGTTTCACACTGCGCCGATTACCGGAACCTTCGAAAGGTGAAAGCTCATCCCCCTGCCAGCGGGGTGAATAAATAGCAGTTACTGAACTGTTCTGGGGCGAGGTGAGAGCTGTATTTCCGTAATCAAACGATGAAACGGCATAGTTGTAGGTGAAACCATTGTAGATTTCTTCATCAAAGAACTGCACGGTATCAGGTGTATCGAAATTGAAACATGCGGCCCTTTTTGAATTGTAGCATTGAGGCACAACCTGCCAGTTCACATTGCCACAGTAACCTTCAATACACGATTCAGGATTGACCCGATCAAAGACCCCAATGAGGGTCATGTTGTTGCGATCATGTCCCGGTCCACGCCAAACGGCCCACCCCTGAAAAGTCTGACATTTCAAGGTGAATTGGTAGCCCGACAGCACTGTTCCTGCTTCGATGGTGATATCAAGACCAAGATCCATTTCCCGCAAACTGGGTGTCGTTCCAGTGTTGTAGGTATCTGAAAGAACAAGGGTTGAACCCGGAACAAATGTTCCGCCTCCCCATGATGCCATGAAGAAATCGCCGGAACCATCACCAACCAGGGCCAAAGAAACACCCTTTGTGAGGATAGGTTGCTGGGCAAAATGATCCCAGGTGGCACCTTGATCTGAACTGGAGATGACAGACCATTCGTCAATCAAACAATAGTAACGGTCAGCAATGCCATCACTTTTCAGGAAAGAAAAGTTAACCATGCCACTGACGCTCTCAGGGTCGGTGTTTTGCCCCACTCGCAGCCAGTTGGTGCCGCCATTGGCAGTGCGGAAAATACCCCGGTTCTTCATGCCAACAACCAGGATATTGCTATCAAGGGGATCAACCATCACGCTGGAAGCGGTGTATGACCACACTCCTTCATTTTCCGGGTCCGGAACCATCAGATCACCATAGGTATCGGTCCAGTTCAATCCACCGTCGATGGTCTGGAAAACTCCATTGAACTGCAACGAAATCAAAACATGGTCGTCATCGGCTTCATTGACTGTGATGTCATTGGCGTTGACGGGCAGGGCAGTGCCCAATTCTGGTTCATCCAGATTCACATCCACAAGCAGATCGGAACGCTCAAAGGAGACACCATTGTCTTCGGAATAAAAGAGGCCCAGGTTGGGAATAAATGTCCAAATACGACCAGCAGACCAGTCCAGAGCGGACACCCTGACCCTGGCGGGAATGGGTTCATAATCCGGATCAAGATTGAGGCCCCAATTGGCAAAGCTTTCCCCGCCATCGGTGGTCACATACAAACCATTATCATCCGTGCCCACAGCAAAATGATTGTTGTTGTTGGGTGAAACACTAATGTGAGTGATGGTCAGGGAAGTGGTGAAGACATCCTCGGCAATGCGTTGCCATCCCAGGGTATTACGGGTGTAAAGACCCTTGGGATCAGACTCAATGGTTTGCCCGGCGGAAAAAGCAGCCACCATAAAGCCATCGGTCCCCGCGTCCATGGCCATGGCATTGTTCTGACGCCAGGTCATGGGCAAAGCGTCATTGACCTGGGTCCAGTCTCCACTGACCTCATTAAATTGATAAACGCCACCATTGTTGGCCAGATTGATACTCCCGGACAAAACACCGTAAATAGATGATCCTTCGGTAATCCAGGACATCATTAAGGTGGCAGGATCTGTGGAGCCCACCACACTGGTGTCTGACATTGAGAACAATAACTGCCGGTCAACCTGGTCGCCGAAACCACCACCAACACTCACACCGTAATCCAAATCTTCATGACCAGTCAGCACAAAACATGTTGCCTCATCAAGGGAGATATCTCCCCAGCTGATCAGCATGCCGTTGCGGCCTTCAGTTTGCCTCTCGAAAACGAGGGCATCCGGGGACAGAAGAAAAAGAGAGTCGTTGGCACAGGTTGATGGGGGAGTTTGTGCCTGAACCAGAGATTCAGAAACAAAACCCAATAGAATGCCCAACATCAGGATCGACCAAATCAACCCTTTGTTCCCTGCTTTCATCAAATCCCTACCTTTCAAGCCCCTGGGGGCAATAATTCAAACTGTTGCAATGGCCGGAATCAATTCCGGAAATTCCTGTCCTTACGGGGCTGGTGGTCCACCAGCCTGCAAAGGCAATCCAAAGTGCTGCAAGACCCACAAAACTGCTTTTTTAGTGTCCTGGTTGTTGAAACGGTACGGATCAAAACCCCAATAAACATCAGCTTTATTACCTGGCTTATCGGTCACGGTTTTGTAAGACATATAACCATAGGTTTTACCGTTAGCCCGGGCAGTACCAGACGGTACAACCGTTCCGTCTTCTGCCAAATAAGTGGTCAATGCCATATCGCCACAAATCGAGGACAATTCAGCCAGGGGATAAACACTTCCAGGCCAGTCAGTTTCTCCAATATCCCACATTTGGTTGCGAATCCAATCCAACCTGGTCAAACCTGTGAACATGGGTTCAATACATTTTCCGGCATACCCGTTTTCACAATCCTGAATGACCATTTGTGCCGGCCGTTCAGCAATCTTGTCATCAATGAATTCGTCACCGGTGAAAGGGAAGTCCTCATTGAGCATGGTGTCCAGCCCGGCATCAGCCATGGGATCGCGCCAATCCATGCCCTCGTGGGTGCTAATGGAATTAGGGATGGCACCCGGTCCCACCAGGTGGTTGGAACGGAATTCCTCAACCAGTTGAATTTCTTTAAGGCCGGAACACTTGGAGGAGCGATCCTCACTGGCTGTGTAACGACGACCATAAACATTTTTTCCCAGAGGGACATTCCAGTCCAATGCGGAAATCCCCACTGTTTCAAAGGGGTACATCAGAGGCCCACGCAGAATAAAGGTACCATCATGCAGTTCCTTGCGACCAAACCCAACGACATAATTGTTATCGTTCAAGAGATAGTACTCCAGAGTGGACTCAAAAATGATGGGCACCATATAGTCCTGAACCTCAAGGAATGATTCCATGGACTGGTTTCCAACCATGAATACATTTCCGCCATATTTTTGATAAGGCGTCAACCAGACAAACTTATCTAAATTTCCTTCAGGACGGAACTGTGAGAACATCAACTGCGAGCTGCTGGTCCTTGCAGAAATCAGAACTGCTTTGTATTTGACCAGATCCACATAGTTGAAGGCATCGCGATGGTCAAAGGCATCCACAGACCAGGTGAAGCCACTGACACCACTGGTGCCTTCAAGGAAGTGCCAGTATTCGTTGCGGTGTTCTTCCCGATCATAAAAGATGCTGCTGGTTGAATTGGGCCAGCGACCACTGTCTTCATCTTCAACCTGATCCACAAAAGCCAGGTTGAACTGGAATTCCCGTGATACGAACGGAACAATGGAGATGGTCCATTTGAGAATTCTCACAGCATCGGAATCATCAATAGCCTTCACCCAAAAAGTATGATATCCTTGGGCAAACGAACGCTCTTCAGCAAATCTATTTTGTTCGGCCATTCCGGGTGGGACAGCCCAACCGGGATCATTCTCATCGGTCTCGTCAACCAAATCCCAACCGTGCCGCATGGATACGATATTACCATTGTAGGCCAGGGCATCAGCCACCCAGCTGAAGTTCAAGGGCTGACCGGAAGGAAGATCGAAGGCCCGGTTGCTGTTGTATTGCCCCAGGAAATATTCACTCAATTTAATTTGTGGCGTAAATGAAGTGGGAGAAATTCTGACATTCAGAACTTCGGTCCCGTAAGTTTTACCGATACTCAGGGCACCAGCGGTATCTCTTACCTGAACAGCAAAGAGAAAATGCCTGCCGTCAGGGTTATCAGAATAACTCACTTTTCGATCATCTTCGGTGGCGCCAAATTCACCCCATAAACTCCATTCAGGGTCATCAAAATCGATCATCAAGTCAGCGCGTTCGTCATAGAGCCTTTTGGAAACAATATTCTGATATTCGTCTCCATTCCAAAATTCAGCAGGAGTCATGAGAAAACGAATATGGGTAGGAACTCCTGCCTCAAAATCCATATCGCTTCCCGAATAAGTGAAATTCACAGTTTTGGGCACCGAGAATACAGATGTGATGATTTCCGGGAGATCGGGGAACTCAGCCCGGCAAGTGGGCACGATGGTAGTGGAAGTGAAGGAAATTTGAGCCGGAGAAGGATCAACAGCACCTTTTTCATCCACTGCCCGGACGAAGAAACTGTGGGTTCTGAAGCTGCGCTCAAAACCTTCAGGATCACCGGGGAACCCTTCCTGATCAGCCAAGACAATGAAAGTGGTATCGGTCAGAGAAGTGAACCGCCAGGGATTGATTTCAGCCCCTGTCAGGGGATCCACTGTCAACGTATCACGAGGGCTGATACCATCAAGACCGTTATCACTGATTTTCCATTGATAACCATCGATACGACCATCCGGATCCATGCCTGTCCAGTTGAACTGAACGGCAAAACCCGCCTCCAGCAAAGTGGGCGGTTGACCGGTCACCCTGGTGTCTGGTCGACTGTTTGGAAGGGAGGTCCCTCCCAGGTCAGTGTTAGTGGAACATCCCACCAAAACCAGAAGCATCATAATAGTGAAAATCTTAGCGACATCACGCCTAGTCATTGAGTTTCTCCTCGATCCTTTGGTCGTCTCAAATTGCATTAATGCTATTCAGGGCTGGCTGGCGTCCAGCCGCATTGCACATCGGAACCGTCGTCGAAGACGATATTAAAGTTTTGGATTGCCGGAAATATCTCACCGTCAGGGCCCCGCCGGGCACTGTCCATGGTTCCATCCCTGAGAAGCAAACTTGTACTTCGGGGATAGTTTGGATAACAATCCCGCCAAGTTTCAGAGCCGGTCAATTCCCGGGGCGGTCTGACGGTATCAAACAAATGGTACTTGGCCGGACGAGGAGGCTGGAAGCCACAGTCGGCCTGATCCAGCACAATAGCCCGGACTGAACCAGCGCTGATTTGACGCAGGCAAATGTCCATCAATTGGTCAGTAATTTCTTCATTCTGCCCGGTCATGGTCAGGTGAGTGATGAAGCGGAAAGTCTCCATGCCCAGATCGAGCATCGAAACGGGCACGTAAAAGTTCATGGTGAGTTTCCACAGACCGTCGACGGGACTGACTTCGATATTTTCAGTTCCGGAAGCATATCCCCAGGTGGGAGTACGTATATCATCAAATCCACCACCATCTTTGATGGCGTTGCCGGGATCGCAATCATAATCAACCTGATACTTCCAGGCACGTGCCCTGTTCAGGGCATCAAGCCAAGCCTCGCGAGGATCGTCTATGCCATGAAGAAATATGGTCAAAGAGAACGTTTTACAGGGGAAATTGTAAAACAATTCCGGATCAGGGGGATCCAATTGAAATGCTGGCGTCATGGTGGTTTTATTGACGCTCAGGTTCATCAGATCGCTCTGAGCCTCAAGATACGTGCGGCCTGGCTGGGGCACGATATCATCCCAGGGAATGTAGAAATCGTTATCACCGGAGAAACAAACGTGACCAGGAACCTCGGGGTCATGGCATTCCAAATCCATGGGATACGACGAACCGTTTGCCCGGTTAGGCACCAGTTCGATACATTGCACACAAGGAGGATATCCCACATCAAACTCAAACGAAGGTGGTGTTCCATCGCGTCGTTCATGTTCATCAACAGCTTGCATACTGAAGGTGAACGTGGTGCGTGGTCCCACCAGGAAGCCAAGAGTATCGGCATACCAACCGTCCAAACCGGCATCCCACTGGGGATCGTAGTCAATTTCACTGGCGCCGGATGTAAACGTATATTGTGA